>NZ_BAAADJ010000006.1 GCF_039522365.1 Bacillus carboniphilus
GCTTGGCCCTCAATAAGGAATTGGAACGATAGAGCGTGTTCCAATTCCTTATTGAGGGCATTTATTTTAAAGTTGAGCAATACCCACATATATTTTACTCATACACGGTTCGAGACTGGTGAAAAAAAAATAGGTCTTTTTTAAACCAAACTCTTACCTATTGGGGGTTAGTTTGTATAAGGTTGTAATCACATTTGAATTATACTTTCTTAGTGGTCGCTTACGTTGCTAGTTTTATTTGTTCAAGCATTGGAAGTAGACTATCTTCCCTATATAGGATTAGAAATGTTACGGATATTGAACCGATTTTAGTCCAATCTGTTCAGACACTTTTTGATGGGAATAAAGAAACTTATACATTGATTTGTGCCATTATCATCACCTTATCCAGATTGATCATCTCATTATTGGCCGTTCAAGAGATATTAAGAGAGCTGTCTCTGCGGAACATCTTGGCTTCTTCTTTCCTTCTCATAATCCATTCTATTAAACATCAACATTTGCGTTTACTTTCTTTTATTTTTTATCATCTTACTTATTTGTGGGTATCATTATTGGAATTACGTGGATCATTATAGGTACGAATGGTAGGGGTCGTTCTGTTCCTATGCGGGGAGGTTTCAGAAAGGGGTCTTATGTGAGAAGACATACTAGAAGACCACGAAGGCGGTTCTAATAAAAAGACGCGTTATTGAATAAACGCGCCCGATTGTTTACTATCACTTTTTTAATACAAAACCATATGTAAGTCCATAATAACCTCAGCTACCATAAACATGATTGCTATTTAATAACTGTCGTACGACATCGTTCTCTCTACTTACATTATACCACTGATGATAAATTATTTTCAGACTACTCTTTCTAAAATTCCAGCCCTATACTGTTTTATACAAATATTTAAAAATAAGGGGTGTATCAGTATGAATGATAAAAAAGATGTCTTAGACAATGGCCCTTTCTTTCACGGTACAAAAGCAGAGCTAAAAATTGGTGATCTTTTAGAACCGCAACACTTATCAAATTACCAAGACAAAACATCGAACTATATCTATTTCACTGCAACATTAGATGCGGCTAAATGGGGTGCTGAATTAGCCACATCTAATGCTAAAGAAAGAATTTACATTGTAGAACCATTAGGTGATTTTGAAAATGATCCGAACTTAACGGACAAAAGATTTCCTGGAAACCCAACACGTTCTTATAGGTCGAAATCGCCTTTGAAAATAATAGCTGAACTAGGTTCATGGGAAAGACATTCCGATGAAGAGATCAATCATATGCTTACATCTTTAAAAAAGTTGCGGGAACAAGGAAAGGCTGTAATTGAGGATTAATCTTCAACATCTAATAATGGCGAATACAACGGGATTATCTCTCCCGTTGTATTTCTTGTTTCCAAGTGATTCAGAAGGCTAATTCTTATATCTACAAAATTTGACACTAGATTCATAGCTTCACAGGTCAAATGCCTTTCATTCCAATACTTCCACAATCCTTAAACAAACGTTTGATTAAAATCTCAGTTGTCGACCCCTGTATAACTATGCCTTCTCCACTTGTTTTCATGTGGGACAACGAACCTGTCCCCCTGTCCCACTAAAAGACTTGCCCCTTTTGTTGAATATGCATAAACTTCGGGAACAAAGAACAATATATTTGGAAAGAGAGGTGTGTTTTATGATTGAGCGTTTCATTATTTGGAGTGGATTCCTCTTCGGTATATTATCCTTTCCTACTTTATTCAAAAAGCCATCATATAAAATATGGTTACCTTTATATTTGATAAACTGCATCATTAACTATATATTTAACGCAGTATTAGTAAGAACAAAGAAGTTAAAATATCCAGTCAGAGCCGTACCTAAGATTTTTAAAATAAACTCTACATATGATTTTTTTGTATGCCCTTTTCTGTCAGTTTGGTATTGTCAATCCATATACAATTCAAAATTACCAGGGATAATTGGGAAGTTATTTCTATTCTCCTTACCACAGGGTGCTTATGAAGTATTCCTTGAAAAGAAAACTAATTTACTCAAATTTAAAGGGAATTGGAATTGGTATCACTCTGTTTTCCTTGTATTTATCGTAAAAATAATATCCATTGGAACATTGAAAATCTTAAAGACGATATTAAAGCCAGTAAAAACGTGAAAAAATTAGGATGTTAGCGTTGAATGTTGCTGTTATGAAGACCGCAGGGAATGTCCCCGCGGTTGCTTTGTCGAAGCATAAGAAATCCCCCTAATAGTTGGTGTTTGGTGGTACCAATATCATACCGTTTAGGGGGATTTTTCTGTTATTTATTTCCATTTAAAGTTGTATTTCTGTATTTTATTATTTAAATTAAATGTAATTCCATTATATAGAGACTTTTTCACTGGTCTCGAACCTTCCCTATGATTCCATCATCGATTATAATACGGAACACACTTTTCTATAAGTAATTGGAATCCGTAAATTATGAAAGAAAAACTGAAATATGTAAAGAAAATATGTTTACTTTTAAAATTAACTAACTTATATACCTTTAATTTTTCAAATACATAATTAAGAGGAAATGCAAGAAGCATATTCATTATAAAATTTAATGCAACATATCGCTTAAATTTTTCAAAGGTTAGATGAAAAATCCACAGTGTTCCAGCAAAGAAGGAACCGAATACATAACATAAATCAGTAAATATTGTTGTTGTCTTGTTCCCCTTAACAATCCAAAATTTATATGGGATTGATAAAGCACAGACACCTAAACAAAGTAAGGTTGTAAAGATAGTAACAGGTAAATATTTATAAAATGATTTTTTAGGTAAAAAAAATAGTGATGCCCCAGATACTAAAACCAATCCTATTCGAATTAATGTAGGAATCACTTTTACACCCCTTTCCTCAAAAGTTTAATTTTTATTTGCATTTTCTTCATAATTTGGAACTTGTGGTGGTTGCTCCATCTCTCCCATTATCAATCATAATTTCGGCTCTCCTTCTTCATCATCATAAGTACCAATTTCCCCAAGGAATCTTTCGTATTAAAATCATGCCTCATACTAACAGACATGGCTATACCGTATTTTCCTATTCCAATTTGAAAGCATTAAACAATAAGAAACATCATTAATTTGTTTGAAAATGGAGATTCATTGGAAGGGAAAACGGTTGCGTCCGCAGTCTTAGAAGCTGGCGAATCACTTTCTTGAAGAAGTGAGCTAAAAAGCTTCATAAAGATCGCACCCAATGAAATTTATTGTTATCCTTGATATTTTTTACAAATAGTGAATCTTTATGTAAGTTTTAACTTTTTTTATTGGGGTGCTTTACTCAATAAAAAAGTCCATTTCTCACAATGGAAAATCGTTTATTCAAAACGGCCTGTTTCGGTTATTTTTTCAAAAGAAACCTTTGCGTTTGAGACTTCTTGCTGATACCTTTCAAATTGTTTCAAGCGAGCTACTTCCACTCTTTTCCGAATCTCTCTTGATGATTCTTCCACTTTTGTGGGTTGATTCACATTTACAGTCTGGAAGACCGCAGGGACTTTCCTCGTGGTTGCCCCCGTGGTTGCCCGCGTACATTATCACACGAAAAGGTGCCTGACCCCCAGTGCATATTACTGTTCGACAAATTCCGAGGCGTCACTGTGACCATACCTTCTGAAATGTTATTTATTACAACTATAATTAGGCGAATACAACGGAAGTATCTCTCCCGTTGTATTTCTTTGTTTCTAAGTCATTCCGAAAGCTAATTCCTACTCTCTTCTGGACAAGAAACCTGTACCCCCTGTCCCAAGGAAGCTGACAGCTTGTGTACTCTTGTATTCTCCACACAGATAATGGTAGAAAAGAGGGTGAAACCGATTGGAAGTTAAGCTGTATATAGCGAAAGTTATAGGGAGACGTTTAAGGTCCAGGAGAATAGAGCTGGATTTAACTTTAGTAGAAGTCGCCAGATTAACAAATAAGAGTGACAGGTATATTGGCCAGGTTTAACGCGGTGAAAGATTAGCAAGCATTGAGATCCTATACGTCATAACTCGAACCTTACAGATTCCTATGAGTGATCTATTTGAGAGATTGGAAGAGGAACTACAAAATTTGACACTAGATTCGTAGCTTCCCAGGACAAATGCCTTACATTTCAATATTTCCACAGTCCTTAAACAAACGTTTGATTAAAAACTCAGATGTCGACCCCTGTAAAACTATGTCTTCTCCACCTATTTTCATGTGGGACACGAAACCTGTCCCCCTGTCCCACCCCAAGCCCCTCTGCCCCGAAAATTTTTTCTGCAAAATTACCATATATACCCAAAACATGGTTCATAGACTGTGTAGCTTTCTCCAATAACCCCTTTTAATAATTGTAAAAAGGGGTTATACCATATCTTGGATAATGAAAAGCTTCTGAGTCAATCGATTGGAAAGAATGTTCGCGCGCTTCGATACAAGCTGGATAAGACGATTGAGGAACTGGCTTGGGATTCGAAGTTGGATGCTACGTTTGTTGGCGAGATTGAGAGAGGGAAAGTGAGTCCCTCTACCTACACCGTCTTTAAGCTTGCCGTTGGATTAGAGTTAGACAATCCTCTTATTCTCCTGATGGAAGGAAGAGATGAAGTCTATCCACTTATGAAAAAGGAAGAAGAGTGATCCCCACTCTTCTGATTGCTCCTCCCTCTGCACAACCCTTTCTATGATTCTCACAATGACAACTTCCAAAACCAAAACAAATTGATGCCCTATCCCCTACCACTACATGCACAAGGAGTGTATCTATGTGAAAAAAATCCTTCAAGACTACACGATTACCCCCAACACGATGATTTTGATTCCCGCTCGACATTTGGATTACAGAACGATGGTGATTGAAACGGGTGCCGTCCACTATGTGAATCTGTCTCCACTAGACCTTATTAAAACAGCCTGTCTACAAGGGATGTCCACCTATGACGGGAGGCGTAATGCCATCATGTACCTGACCGGCTTCAAACGAAAAGTCCCAATTCCGATCATTCCCGCTTTAAAAATCTTTGCATTCCCCACTCTCTCACCGGAACAGTTTGACTGCACTTGGATCTTCCCTCATCACATCCAATCCATTCAACCGACCAAACAGAACCAATCCAACATCACTTTCCAAAATGGACAAGAGCTTACATTGAATGAATCTTCTTTTGTGCTGGAAAAGCAGGTGCAGAGAACAGCGTATTGTGTTTTGCAGTTTTTGAATCAGGTCGAGAAAATAGAGTATGTTTGATAGTTCTACACTCTCACTAGTTCCTCAATTTTCAAGCTCCAGACTTCTCAGTTCAATCACAACCAATCCATCTACTTTAAAAAATCATTCGAGGTGTTCCATATGAATAATCTACTAATCAACGAAAGTCCTATTCTCGTTCTCCCTTCCCTGGCTTCAAAGGTCGGACTGAACGAAGCCATTGTCTTGCAGCAAATTCATTACTGGCTACAAAAAAGTACACATGAGTACGAAGGGAAACCATGGGTCTATAACACTTACGACGCTTGGACTGAGAATTTCCCATTCTGGTCTCGATCTACGGTTGTACGTATTATTAAAAAGTTAGAAAAGCTGGGGCTCTTGATTAGCCGAAACTTTAATCAGAGATCGGCAGACAACACAAAATGGTATACGATCAACTTTGAGCTGTTAGAGCTTGAGGAAGAAGAAACAGAAATGTCATCCCCCATTCCCCCTACTCAACATGAGCAGACACCTACCCAAAATGACCACCCCACCTACTCAATTCGACTAGACGATGTACCCAAAATGAGCAAACCATTACCAGAGAGTACTTCAGAGATTACTTTAAAAATAAAAAAAGAAGATGATGATGAATCCGCGCAAACCCCGTTTCAATTCTTTGAGCAAAACGGAATTGGGACGCTCGGTGGATACATGGTGGAAAAAATCCAAGCTTGGTGTCTGGACTTATCGGACGAGCTAGTGTTAGAGGCTATGAAGATTGCTGCAGAATATGGGGCTAAGAGTTGGCGATATGTAGAGGCCATCTTGGTGAATTGGGTGGATAAAGGGATCTCGACTGTTGATGAGGCGAAGGCTTTGCAGCTAAAGTTTAAGGAAAAGATAAGGTCACGGCGGAATGGCGTGACTCGGAAACGGGAGCCGATTCCTGAGTGGTTTGTGGAGGAGAAAAAGAGGCGGCAGGAGAGTTATGGCAAGGTTGTGGAAGAAGATTTTGATTTTGAGAGGGAACGGAGGTTGTTGGAGATTGAGCTTGGGAGGAATATGGAGTGAATGACAGCTTTAGCCTTTTTTCGTTTTATGTAAATATTGGGGGAACGGGAAAACCGTCACTATTTTTCAGAAGAAGAGCCTTCCACGTGCTTTTATTTAGAAAATTTTCCCTTTTTCACGCAAATAGTTTACAATGTATTTATTAAGGTATATACATATACTAAGGAGGAGCAAAGGTTGGCATTTGATTGGGATTACAATAATGAAAAAAAGGTGAGAGCACATGGTATAGAACCAGAAGAAGTTGAACAATCATTTTATGATCCTGACAGGATTCGTTTGGATGCCCACTCAGCAAGAAATAAATTAGTTGGAATGACCGAAGATGGTCGCATACTAACTATTATCTATGAAAAAAGAATTAAATTGATTCGAGTTGTTACAGGGTGGGACTCTGCTGAATGGGAAAGAAAATCTTATTACAAAAGAAGGAGGAAATAATATGGGCTTAAATGCATTTGAAGAAGAAAGAGATGAATTGGGTAGAGTTATCATTGATGACCCAAATCTAATCCCAAAACACATGACAGAAGAAGAAGAACATCAATTTTGGGAAAACCACGCAATGAGTGAACGTTTATTAGAAGATAGTATAATTGAAGATGATGATGATTTACCACCACCAAGAAGAACATCCACACAACCAATTAGTTTGAGAATTGAAAGTGATTTACTTGTCCGTTTGCAACATTTAGCCGAACTTAAGAACATTCCTTATCAAACTCTTTTAAAGCAATTTGTAACAGAACGAGTCTATGAAGAAGAAAAACGAGAAAAGGTTTTTTAATAAAAGCGGAGGCTCCCGCTTTTTTTATTGTGCCACTATACGAAGGCAAACATCGTGACGGTTCGACCGTTTGCTTATGCCTATTCAGCATTACATGTCTGCTCTTCCCATAAGTAATTCTTCTTAGACCTTTGAAGGTACCATCTTCTATTGGTTTACCCATAAAAGGGTTATTAGAAAGGTAACTTTCAATGTAATCGATGATTTCATCTTCTTTGGAATACCACCATTGTAAGGTTTCTTCGCCTTGTTCGGAGAAGAATTGTTGAAAATAATCTAAGCATAGACTGAATTCTTCTGTAAAAAGAACTGTATATTTCTTATTTTCTTTTTTCATTACGCTTAGCTTTCAATTCACTACCGGTGTACCGTTTTATACCCGGGTTATCTAAATACCTGGACAATGATTCTTTTAACTCAGGATACTCTTCAATTTCTCTAGATAAATTTTCAGGTGTTGGATTCTCTTGATCGCTTGATTCATTATTTTCAACTTCAATTGAAATTAACTTACCATCTACAACAAAAACTCCAGATTCTTTTCCATTCAGCGCATTCATTAGTTCTTGCTTGGTATTTTATTCAATTTACCATCACCTCTTCATCATTATATCAAACTCGGATAGTTTTGATCCCTTGATTCACTAGTTGATTCACTAGTGCTACAAAAAGCACTATCACCTAGTATTTTCATATTAGGTAAAGAGTACTTATTTGGGTACCTATATTAGGTGCTATTTACCAACCTCCCTACCATTTTTTCATTATGCATTTTATCTTTACGAAGTGTTAAGGCTTCCCATAGTGCTTCATCTGTAATCATTTCACTACCATTAAGATCTGATATCGTTCTCGCTAGTCTAATTAACTTGATTTGAACCCGGTTACTCCAATTTCGTTTACTAGACCATTGCTGAAGCATGTTAGATTGCTTACCGGTTAATGGGGTATCTTTCAATAATTCTTCAAGAGGGGCATTTGCATTTAATCTCCCATTTCCGTATCGACTTGCTTGTCTAATCCGAGCATTCAAGACACGGCCACGAATTGTTTCTGATGTCTCATTTTCATCTAAGGATTCTTCCTGTAGCCGGACGGGTTGAAGATTTAATAGGATATCCAGTCGGTCTCGAATGGGTCCAGATAACCGATTATGGTATTGGTTAATTTGCTTTGGTGTACATGTGCAATATTGATCTCTAGCCCCTAGATAGCCACATGGACACGGATTCATTGCGCCGACCAGAATAAATCGTGCTGGATAGGTAACGGTTGAACTCACTCTACTTATCGTCACTTTTCCATTTTCGATAGGCTGCCTCAGCATATCTAACGTTTTCTTTGGGAATTCTGCCATTTCGTCTAAAAATAGTACCCCGTTATGAGCAAGGGAAACTTCTCCCGGTTTAGGATTCGATCCCCCTCCAATTAAGGAAACGGACGATGCTGAATGGTGTGGGTGCCGAAACGGTGCCCATTGATTACTAGGATGATGTTCACCAGCCAACTGATAGATACTCATGATTTCAAATTGGTCATCTTGAGATAACATTGGAAGAATAGTAGGAAAGGTTTCAGCTAATAAACTCTTCCCACAGCCAGGTGGTCCTGACATCAGTACATTATGACCACCAGCTGCTGCAATTTCTAGTGCTCTTTTCACATAGGAATGCCCTAAAATTTGTTTAAAATCTCTCTCATATTCAATCTGATTAATAGAATTTTTGGTATTGTGAGGAAGCGTAGAAGGTAAGAACATAGTGAGTTGTCCAGATAAAGTACGTACGATATCGAGTAATGAAGTAACAAAGCGAAGTTCGATTCCTTCTAGTTTTTCTAGAGGAAAATCATGAATGGGTGGAAGATACAAGGTTTTTATATTCTCCTTCTTTGCCGAGATAATGGCTGGCAATATGCCTTCCACTGACCGAATGGTTCCATCTAATGAGACCACACCTATAAATGCTGTGTCAGGTGGAATAGATTCATGGATATACCCGGTTTCTTTCATGATTCCAATGGCCATTGCTACATCAAACAAGGGAATATTTTTCTTCTGTTCAGCAGGAGATAAGTTGATCACTACTTTATGTTCGTTCAACTCGCACTCATTTGCATACAAAGCAGCCATCACTCGGTCCTTTGACTCTTTCACAGCAGCATCCGGCAATCCTACTATTGTGATTCCTTCTGTTCCAGGGATTAGCTGTACCTCCACCTGAACCCGATAACCTTCCAGGCCTTTTAATCCAATACTAGTTACAGTCGTTGCCATTCAATGACTCTCCTTTACACTGGTTTTATTTAATTTCTCAACAAATTTCTGATAACGTAGATGAACAGGCTCAAAGAAAAATGAATACGTCTTCGTAGAGTCAATGTGAGGATTGTTTGTGTAATGGACATAGGAGGGATAACTACTCCAGGGGTATTCAATAAGATGATTCACCATATGAGCTTCCAAGGGATTTCGATGGATATATCGGCTTACTTCTAAAAAGTATTCAGCCGTTTCAATTAACTCTGCTCCATACCTTCCTTGAAAAACATGTCCATCTACTTTTAGCTTTTTGTTTAGATAGACGGCATATCGGGAGTGTAATTCTTTCATTATATCTTTGATATGGTGTCGAATGGTTTCAATTTGAAGATGTATATGATTGGTCATTAAGCAGTAGGAGTGGAGAATAAAAGGATAAAACCCGCGGACGTCTTCGAGGATTGATAAATACATATGATAATCTTCGTCTTCTAAAAATAAGGCTGCTCTTCTATTGCCTCTAGCTGTAATGTGATACGTGGCACCCGGATACCATATTCGGTGTTTGCGTGACATTACTTATGATACCCCTCCCCTCTATATAGAACGTATGTTCCTTTCTAATTATAATAGACAACACCACAAAAGGTCAATCCTATTTTATAAATATTATGATAATAGTAAGCTTACAATCATTTACCAGTGTGCTGCCCTACCAGCCTTCTCATTACTTTCGTGCTTTAAAGGGGCGGGGGTCAGGCACCCATCCTTCCAGCAGGGATATCACTAAGTTTTTTCGCACCAAATTCCGTGATAAGGGCTTTCACCTCAGCTTGTTTGCCGTCTTGTGATAATGCAGCGAGTTTGGCTCTAACCTTTTCCAGATTGGTAACGTTTTGGATTGCCTTAGGCTTGGTGTTTTCCTTTTCATCTTCTTTGGCAGGTGCTACTTCCTTCACAGAATTAATTTCTGTTGGTAGACTTGTATTGCTTAATACATTTGCCAAGCTGTTAATCGCTGATACAATATTGTCTAAGCCCTTAACATCGATTTCAATTTTCATTATTGGAACCACCTTTTGTTTTTATTGACTATATTGAATAGGTAACATTTTATTGACTACAAATTGTTACATTCGGTAACACTTAATCCAAAAAAAAATAACTTATCCATCGATTCATCAGGCAAAGCTTTACGAATTGCACCGATTGCCTTAGCTCCTGCTCCTCTTTTTTTACTTAAAATACGTGACACCGTTGCAGGAGATAAGCCAGTTTTTAAAGCAAATTGCCGCTCCGACCACTGTTTTCGCTTCAGAACCTCTTGAAGATACTCAACATTCAGTCTCATTGTTGTATCACCTCTTTTTCATATCCATTTGGTAACATAGCCCAATTCTAACACCGCAATTTAGTACACGTCAACCACTATTGTGAATAAGTGTTGCCAAGTGGGAGCATTTTATGTATAATAATATTGAAATGGAGGGTTATCATGAGCTTTGGTGAGTATTTAAAGCAAATAAGAAAAGAAAAATCAATTTCCCAAAGAGAGCTTGCTCAACAATCAGGGGTAAGTAATGCTGAAATAAGCAGAATCGAAACTGGCGAAAGACAAAAAATCTCTCCTGATGTATTAAGAGCCATCGCTCCAATCCTAGATGTTCCATATGAAGAACTTATGGAAAAGGCAGGATATATTAGTAATCACGCAGTATTTATGGCTGAAAATAGAGAATCTGAAGAAAAGTTTTTTGGTATTGTTACACCTCAATTAATTATGGATAATTGGATTGTTGAGCGTGCCAGAGGTCCTTATATCGGGGAAATAGTTGCTAAGAAAGGCAATGATGAGTGGCATATTGATTATAGATACTTCCGTACTCGGGAAGACGATGACAGACATTTTAGAGATGACATGAGGGTAAGAGATATTATCTCTCGTACATATGGTAGGTTAGCCATATATGATAAGAGCCCTATTACAAAATTTACAATAGCAGTAAGTAATGAAAAAATATTTCATATCATTCAGAAGTACCCGCCAAAATTATTAAATTTAAATATTTCTACTATGCTGATTGATTTAGAATCAGGTAAGATAATCGATGAAAAAGTATTAACATAACGTTACCTTTATGCATTAATGTGTGAAAACACAAATAAACCCGCTAAGCTGCCAAATAGCACAGCCCAGCGGGTAAACGAAAATCCCTTACTTATTTACTTTCTTATTAGTGTTTTGAAGATGTTACAAGAATTTATTTCGATGAATAACCTTCTGGATTATTCTTATGCCAATTCCATGCATCAGTAATTATTTTCTCTAGAGAATCAAACTGTGGTTTCCACCCTAATATACGTTTTGCCTTTTCTGATGAAGCAATGAGGACTGCAGGATCGCCTGCTCTTCTCTCTTTTACCTCTGCTGGAATTGGATGATTCGTTACTTTTCTTGCCACATCAATTACTTCTTTTACTGAATAACCATTTCCGTTACCTAAATTAAATATTTCACTAAGATTATCTTTTCTTAAGTATTCTAATGCTTGATAATGGGCAGAGGCTAAATCCATTACATGAATGTAATCCCTTATACAAGTTCCATCTTCTGTTGAATAATCATCACCAAACATATAAATCTTTTCTCTTTGTCCTAGAGGCACCTGTAAAATTAATGGAATAAGGTGGGTTTCCGGATCATGGTCCTCACCAATAATTCCATTTTCATATGCCCCAGCAGCATTAAAATATCTTAAAGATACATACCTAATTCCATAAGCTTGATCAAACCATTTCATCATTTTTTCCATGGCTAGCTTAGTTTCACCATAGGTATTGGTAGGATTGGTTTCATCTTTCTCAAGAATAGGGATATTCTTAGGCTCTCCATAAGTAGCAGCAGTAGAAGAAAATACAATCTTACTAACATTATTTTCTTTCATAACATCTAATAGACACATCATTCCATATACATTGTTATGATAGTATTCATATGGCTTTTCCATACTTTCGCCTACTAAGGAATTTGCTGCAAAGTGAATTACTGCTTCGACATTATGAGCCTTAAAAACTTTATCCAATGCCTCTTTATCTCTAAGATCAATTTGATAGAATTGGTCTATTTTAATTGAAGTTTTGTGACCACTTTGTAAATTATCAACAACAACAACTTCTTCAGCATGATCTAAAAAAGCTCTTACTGTATGCGAGCCAATGTATCCTGCTCCTCCGGTAATTAGAATTGACATATTTGACTCTTACTCCCCACTCTATTATTCCTTCTATTAAATTTGGGTTAAACGAGATCCATTTAATTTAGAATAATAATTGAAAGTTACACACTTTATCTGCACTCATTATCCCATAAACAACATAATTATTTATTATTACTGTCTATACTCTTTAAAAAGTATAAATTCATTAAAATAAAATATATAACATACGACACAGATGTTGCTAATGCTACCATATATATTTCTGAATTGATTTTTAAAAGTATAATACTTAATAGAATATTGATTATAATAACTACTAACTGAATACTAATATATATTTTATGATTTTGCGTCGAATTAAAATAATTCGCAGCAAACCCTACTAAAGTAAGTGGGAAAATGCCTATAATTAATATTTGAGCAGCCTTAATACCACCTACGTATTCCGGCATAAACCAGGCAATAAAATATGGTACAAATAGGTATCCAATCAAAACAACTATAACCATAATACTAGCTAGGACTTTATTTACTCTCCAATAATATGTTTTTATCTCTTCATATTTTTCTTTGCTAACTAATTGTACAATTTTCGGGTATAAAACTTGGCCAATAACTTGCGGTAAAAACATCAATGTACTAAACACAAGCATACCTACACCATAATTCCCTACATCTTTTGGAGTCATCATAAGAGCAATAATCATTCGATCACTAGCAATCATTAAACTCCATACAAGTCCGACTAACAAAATTGGAAAACCAATTTTTATGAGTTGTTTATATTTTCCAATATCAAAGACAAATCTTATATTAATAAATGATTTTCGGCCCATAACAACTTCAATGATAAGTGCTAGAAGCATACCAATATATAATCCTTCATAACCAATCCATAATACTAAGATTAGTGTAAGCATAGATTGTGAAAAACTTTTTATGAACATTAATTTAGATGCTGTACGGAAATTTTGTTCTGATTTATAGTACATTTCAACATAACCAGATAAAAACAAGAAGATAGATATTATCGAGGTAAACAGTATACCTGTTTTATACTCCATCTCAATATCCAAAAAAAATAGAAATATACTCGCCAATATAAATAATACAACCGTAAATAATGGTATTGTAAATAAAAACGAGAAAGTTAGATTTCTTACTTCCTGTACTCTTTCTTCTTTCTGACGCGCTAAATAAAACGGTACTTCACGGTTCATCGCATTAAGTGTACCTAATTGGAGAAGAGGAATAAACGTAAAGGCCAAAGAAATAGTCAAATAGTACCCATATTGTTCAGGACCAAGTATATTTCTTGTTGCTACTCCAACTAAAAAGGAAAATATTGCAGATAATAGGGTAGTAGAGCCCAATGATAGTATATTATCTATTGTTTTATTTTTCTTCATTTTTGTGAAAATGGACATGTATAAACTCCATTATAATAACTCTTGTAATGTAAGAGGTGTTCCCGCACTTAAATCTTTTTTTGCTGTTGTAGTCAATACCCTCTCATAATATTTTGGCTCTAGTCCATATCCTGGACGAACAATCCTAATATTATCTTTCGTAAACCTTTCTCCAGCTTTAATATCCTTGGCCACATAAATTGAACGTCTAAATTTCAAAGAGGCCTTTTCGCTTTTTGTAGGCCCATATGTTACTTTTCCCATTGCCTGCCAAGCACGTTCTGTTTCAATAACAAGTGTTCTCATTTCTTCAGGCTCCATAGAGAAGGCAGAATCTACACCACCATCTGCACGGGAAAGTGTAAAATGCTTTTCAATTATTGTTGCTCCCAACGCAACGCTCGCTACCGCTACACCTGTGCCCATTGTATGATCTGATAGACCTACTTGCACATCGAATAATTCTCTCATATGTGGGATTGTAGAAATATTCGTGTTCTCGGGGGTCGCCGGATAAGTGCTTGTACATTTTAACAAGATTAGATCTTTACAGCCTGCTTCTCTTGCAGTTCGAACAAGTTCATCCAACTCTGCAACTGTTGCCATACCTGTCGAAACAATCATTGGTTTTCCAGTTGAAGCAACTTTCTTAATCAAAGGAAGATCTGTATTTTCAAACGAAGCTATCTTATATAGTTGTACATCAAGTTCTTCAAGAAAATCCACACCAGTTTCATCAAATGGTGTACTAAACGGAATCATTCCAAGTTGACGTGCTCTATCAAATATTGGCTTATGCCATTCCCATGGAGTGTAAGCTTGTTGATATAATTGATAAAGATTTTGCCCATTCCATAAACTATTCTCATCAATAATTTTAAAATCGGGATTTTCAATATTTAATGTCATAGTATCAGCCGTATAAGTCTGAATTTTTAATGCATGTGCACCTGCTTTTGCAGCTGCTTCAACAATTTCTAGAGCCCGTTCCAATGACTGATTATGGTTACCAGACATTTCGGCAATAATAAACGGTTTATGATTTGGTCCAATTTCAATACCCTCTATATTAATAGTTTTCATAAATACCTTCCTTTTATTACACTTTTTATATAATCAGATTTTCCCTTCCATTCTTCTTGGAGTAATCCAAATAAATAAATATCAATGTAATTTTTATCTTTAATTATATGCTTACGTAATAACCCCTCTTGAGTAAAACCAAGCTTTCGATGCAAACTAATACTTTTTTCATTCATACTTAGTACCTCTGCATTTACTTTTCGCATAGATAGATCATCAAAAATATAGTTCAAAGATATAAATCCTAAAACGGTTCCCATTCCTCTAGGGGCATTTTTATTTCCAATATAAAAGCCCCATTCACACTTTTTATTGGTTTTATCAATTTGATTTATATTTATTACCCCAAAAGGAATGTTTTCATAGTAAAAAATTTTAGATATAGCTTTCTCACTTTTTCGTAAGCTTTCAAACCATCTAATGTGTTCATCTAGTAAAATGATGTCGCTATTATACATTACTTTACGAATAGATTCCTGATTACGCCAATCTAAGATTAGTTGTAGGTCAGTTTCTTTAATATCCATTAATTTTGCTTTTTGGAAAAGGCTCATTTTTGTAGCTCCATAATTTTCTTAATCACTAATTTTTCCTTGACAAATTGAGGATTTACTATTTCCCAACAGTTTTGAATCATATCATTCCTTTTCATCGGTTTATTACAAATATCTATAATTTTTTTTCTAATATCTATATTTGTTACCTCTGTACTATTACCTAAACAGCACATAGCACCTTTAGCTGCAACAGACTCCGAAAGCTCTTTCTGATTCTCAGCAACAATTATAGATATGGAAGGTAACCCAAGGTAGCACCTTTCCCATGATGTAGTACCACCAGCACCTATAGCAAGATCTGCTTTTAACATGAGTTCAGCTATATTATTCACTTGGCAATAATATGTTACATTGTGCATTTTTTTACATTCTTTCTCAATCTGTTCTTTTTGTGGATTAGTTGCTCCCACTACAACGGTAAACATAACACCAGAGAGGGGGAATTCTTGAATTGCTTGAATTGTTTTTAAAGTTTCCCCGGTTGGATCTGTTCCGCCAAAGAAGACAAAAATATTATTTACATTTTGACCACGCTTTATTTCTTGAGGGTCTAGTAAAAGGAATTCATCCCTTAATAAGACGTAGTTAGGGCCTAGTAATTGAATACATGTATCCGGTACTAGCCCATTGTAACGTTTCCGCATATTTAAATAATAATTTTGATCAAGAAGTAAATCACAATCATGAGTACGATCTGCAAGATCATCAATAGCCAAAATATGATCAACATCAGAGCGAAGCTGGCTCTCCCATTTTGCATCAAGCCCATAATGATCAACAATGAGCAAATCTATCTTCTTATTAAAGCTATTTATGATTAATTTTGTCTCTTTTGCATCCTGCCTCCAATGTTCTTTTATCCACTGCCAATGATTTGAAATTTCTTGTGAGACAAGAGTGAAAACCTGAAATCCTTGACTCTGTATGAATGAAATGCTATTACCTGGAAAGTTTCTACATATGAAAATTATTTCCCCACCCTGTTGTTCAAGCTGTCTTGCTAATGTGATACACCGCATGACATGACCTGTTCCAATTTCTAAAGAGGCATCAGTTCTAATTACAACATTCATTATGATTCCAACCTACAACTTCTTTTGTTCGATATGAGCATTTATCTCATTCCACTTAGGATTTGCTTTAAGGAGCATAATAACATCTTCTAAAGAAAAATGCTCAGTTCGATTATACAGTTCGGTTAGAATGAGTCGGACTAATTCAAAATCTTCCTCCGTATCAACTGTCCATCTATAATTTCCATAGTCTTGCTCATTTTTTATACTATAGAGCTTAAATTGAGTGGGGTTTGTATAAAAATAAGCTGTCACATGTTCTCTATCTCTAGGTAAAAATGCTTTATGATAAGCTTTATTCAATGCCTCGAACGAAAAAACTTCTGTATCAAGACCCCTTGGATACGTTCTTTCTATTGTGTTTGATACATAGTCAATAGAAGGGTACTTTCTTAAAAAATTATTGACTACTTTATCAATTACTTTAGGATCAATTATTGGGCAGTCAGAAGTCAAACGAACAATGACATCCACATGATATTTTTTTGCTGTTTCATAATAACGAGATAATACATCCTGTTCAGAACCACGATAATAATCAATTCCTAGTCTCTTACATAATTCTACAATCGGAAGTTCCGTATCTTTTATCGTAGTTGCCACAATAATTTGATCAATAGTTTTTGCAAGTTGTACCCGTTCTAATTGATATTCAAGAAGTGGCTTCTCGTTAACCGTTTTTAATATTTTTCCTGGCAGTCTTGTTGATCCCATACGTGCTTGGATAATTGCTGCTACTTTCAACGGCGCACCTTCTTTCACTTTAAAAAATACTAGTAAATCTCACTATTCTCTTTATCCTAATTAATTTAGTATTAGAATAATAGGAAGAATCATTAATTTTTATAATAATTTATCACTTTATAAAAGCCGTTTATCACATCATTTACATCTTCATCTGACATTGCAGGGAATAGAGGTAATGTAAGCATGGAATTATATAAATCTTCTGCATTAGGACAAAGCCCTTTTTTATATCCCAGTCGCTGATAATACGGAAGCCAGTATACTGGAATATAGTGAACATGCACACCAATATGTTCTGCAATTAAAGCATTATATATTTCTTTCCTGTCCGCTTTTAACATGGATAAGTCAAGTTTAAGAACATATAGATGGTTTACTGTATCGGAAAAATAGGCATTCTCTTGTAAAATGACACCTTCTAGTTCTTTAAATGCCTCATTATATTTGTTTACAATTTCCTTTCTTCTCGAAATAAACCAATCTAACTTTTTCATCTGACTAATTCCTAATGCACATTGAAAATCAGTGATTCGATAGTTCATCCCTAGGTCTAATTGCTCGTAATACCAATTACCAACGTCTTTATTTTCTAATTGTTCTATATCTCTTGTTATACAGTGACTCCGAAAGTTCATGAGCCTATTATAGTATTCTTCGTTATTTGTCGTAATAATTCCGCCTTCACCTGTTGTGATAGTTTTTACAGGATGGAAGCTGAATTCTGTCATATCGGCTATTCCACCAACTGTAGTACCTTTGTACTTTGTTCCTAATGCATGTGCTGAGTCTTCAATTATAATAATATCAGTCCCTTTAACTAACTCTTTAATAGCATCAAGATCAGTCGCTTGTCCTGTGTAATCAACAGGTATAATAGCCTTCGTTTTATTTGTAATTTTTCTTGCGATATCTTCTACATCAATATTAAATGTATCTTTATTAATATCGGCAAATACTGGAACAGCCCCCATATACCTAATACAATTTGCAGATGCTGCAAAAGTAATAGGAGTTGTTATGACCTCGTCACCTTGTTTAATTCCAGCTGCAAAACATGCACCGTGCAATGCTGCAGTTCCATTTGCAAATGCAACTGCATATTTAGCTCCAACATACTCTGCGACAATATTTTCAAATTCTTTTGCTTTTGGTCCTGTGGTTAAGAAATCACTCTTTAAAACTTCATTAACTGCCTGACAGTCATCATCGTCTATATATTGTTTTGCATAAGGAAGTGGCTTATTCCTAACAGGGCTTCCTCCAAAAATCGCTAATTCCATTATTATCCTCCCATTTCATTTCTAAATAATAATATTTCTACTTGATTTAATGTTAACTACATTAATAAAGATAATTAAAGTCTTTTTACTTGTTTTAATTTCCATCTGAGCTTTTTTTAACTACATAATTTCCTTTTGGGATTAAGCTCTAAATACCAAACTTTGTCTTATTAAATTTCAGCTATTCTCCTTTTACTTCTACGTCTAAAAAGAAATTCCATTATCAGATAATACCAAACCAAATCAAAAATTTCCGGTATAAACGCCATATCTGTTAACGATCTTACTACCATACAAAAAACGATAACAATCATCATCTTGTTATTATCATTCCAATAAGATTTAATTAATCTAAAAATAGATATTATAAATGTCATAAATATAATTAAACCAAACTGAGCATGTAACCCTAAAAAAGAATTATGCAAATTTCTTCCATAATTATTAAAAACCATCTCATTAGACATAGCTGTACCAAAAAAAATGTTACTTAATGAACTTATTGTGTTTGTCCAATATAAATTCCAAACAAATAGCCTACCTTCATTATCAATAGATAAGTACATTTCACTTATATATTTCCATATACCGCCAATTATTATTACTGATAAAATCATTGTAATAGAATATTTTATTCCTATTATTAAAAATCCCTTTTTACTTTTATTCCTAGCATGATCCCCAAATAAAATAGCACCTATTATAAGAAATGAGAAAGTGATAATTCCACTCCTACCACCTGCCCAGATAACAATAATTAAGCATAAAAGAGACCTTATATATGGAAAGCGTTTATCCCTTTCAATGTTATAAATATATGAAAGGATTACTAAAGTAAGCATTAGAATTGAAATATAATTTGCACTTGCACTGTTCAACAATGAATTGGGGTCAACTTGCAGAAATATACATATAAAAAAATAACCAATTAATAGATTAAAATATAGATTAAAGGTTGAAAGTATTTCTTTCCTTGAAAATATCAGTAATCCCAATCCCTGGTAAGCAATTAACATAAATAATCTGTATATTTCGTAATTCCCATTCACTACTAGCGAAACTAGAGCAATTATGTCAAAAATAATTATATATACTAATATCCTTCTACTAAATTTATCGTTCAAAAATATAAAGCATAATGCTAATACTCCAGATAAACATACAAAAAAATTAGTATAAACAATATTTATTTGGGTAAACATTCTAAGTGTATATGAAAAAATAAACATAAATGAAATCAGATATGCACCTAGACTTCGTAAAGATATATTAGCATTACCTTTCATTAATAACCCACTTCCTAAATAATGCTTATTTCAACATCGAGTTGCTATTTACACAGATTCCTGATGTTGCTCATTTAGTTTTGATAATATATCCGAAAATTCTTTCAGATTATTAGGTATAAAAAACCTCTCTGGAATATCATAAAGGTCTTTGACAGAATTAATAAAAAAATCAAAATTAGGAGCATAAGCATCCCAATCATCTATTAACTTATACAAATATATAATATAGGGTTCTTCATTATAAATTAACTTAGGAGTAATGCATGCTGATGATGCAATTGAAACTAGAATTTTATCAGACATATTTTGGCCAAGATTAATCATTTCAAAACCTTCAGTTGTTTCTAGAAGTTCTATTTTTTCGCCGTATCTATTACTATTTGAATTTGGATGTAACTTAATAAAAAATCTATTATTTAATGTACTTTTTATTTTTTCAACAAATTTAATCTGCTGATTTAAAATTCTCTCATCTCCAAAATCACTATCAAAAAAAATTAATCTATGTGATAATGGTTGACTACTGTTTTTGAAGATCCTTTTTAATTCATATAAATGATCTTCATCCTTTTGAATAATTGGAATTTGCTTTATGTCAATATGTTTAAAGCGACTCATAACACAATTAGGCCTGTAGACATATAATGCTTTACATTTACTTAGCAAATCAAATCCTTTTAAGAGATTCAATATCTTATGTTTTAACATTTTTCTATTTTCCATTAATATTCTAAAATAAGAACCTGTACCATCCTCATAATAATTTAGTTCTATATTATTATTTTTTTTCTGCCAATAATAATAAATCGATTTGGAAAATACCTCCGTACCTACGATAAAAATTTTATCGTATATATCATCTGGGTTTGGAATTATATTTTTAATAGAAAATATTTTACTAATCCTATTTTGTAAATACAAAAATCTATTTCTATTAGGTAAGTCAGCATAAACCTTTATTAAATAAACATTTCTAAATAAGTCCATGTCTTTAATGTTTTTATATATTTCTAAACTAACTTTGCTAACATTAAGAATATATAAATCTGACTGTTTTGTTGCAAATAAGGTCTTAGAAATATTTACAGCATTAAAGACCTGATAAGGCGTAGAACATATAAATAAATTCATTATTATCCTCCCAGATTTACATATCACTCTACTTAATCTAGTAAATTGAATGAAGAAAACTTAATAATACTAAACGTTTAATTCACCAGTTTTTTCGAATTCTCCACCCATCTTTTCATGCTCATAGATTTTGGCATCTACCAAAAACCTATACCAATATGCTTGAAGGAAGTTATATATAAAACCTTCTTTCCCATCCAAAAACCCTAATTTAAATACATATCTATAGATAAAATACAACAAATTTCTTAACCCCATAGGCAATTTATAATAAATCTTGAATTTAATAATACGTTTTATCTTTGCCTTCCTATCTAAATCCCCCTTTTCATCCGACTCGTATCTACTTTCAAAGTAATCTTTAACTTCTCTTGATGCGTACCAATTATGCTTAGCTATCCAATATGTTAAATTTTTAAAATCATAATGCAAAGAATCATTTTTAAGTTCAATTGCCCTACCCTTTGAAAGTACAATATGTTCATCCATATTTCTATCCTCTATATCACCGATCCCATGCTTAAAAACTAATAATTTTCTAAAAGGGTATACACCTCCATATTTCAAGTATCTACCCATAAACTGCACTTTAAATCTTAAAATTAAACCATTCACATCATCATCTGTATGCAATTTTGTTAAGGTTTCAATCTCCTCTGCAGATTCTTTGGTTAATCTTTCATCAGCATCAATTCTTAATACCCACTTTGTATTAATAGCTGTATTATAAAGACCATATTTAAACTGTTTAGAATAGTTAATAAATCTATTTTGGTAAACGTCTGCACCCAGTTCTTTAGCTATTTCCACAGTTCTATCATTACTAAAACTATCAATCACAATTATTCTTTTAGTGATAGCTTTAATTGAATTAATACATTCTTTAATATTTAATTCTTCATTTTTTGTTAAAATAATTGCAGTTAAGTCAGCCATTGTTCAACCCCTGAATTTTTTTGAAATCTCAATTAACTTAAGATTAGAGTCGTTGGATTTCGTAATTATTTGTATTCAAATTATTGAAAATCATATTTACTATAAATCTAGTTTTGATAAACAATTTACTCACTTTAATATTTTACATATTAATTATTCAAATCAAATTATATTTTGGACCAAACAACCCTATTTACATAATCTGTATATGACAAAATAATCCTTAGAACCTTATCAGAAACATTTGTCATACTGTAGTCAGCAACAGTTCTTAATGTAGTTTTTTCTTGGGTTTCTAATACTTCTAACCCTTGTAATATTCTATCAGCGTTTAAACCAACCATCATTACAGCAGCCTCTTCCATCGCCTCGGGTCTTTCATGAGCTTGTCTGATATTAAGCGCTCTAAACCCAAGAATAGATGATTCTTCACTTATTGTTCCACTATCACTAAGAACCGCTTTCGCTTTCGTTTGGAGCTTCACATAATCATTAAACCCTAAAGGTTTCATAGTTTTCACTAATGGGTTAAATTCAATCCCTTTAGATTCGATCATTTTTCTAGTTCTAGGATGAGTACTCACAATGACAGGCATATTATATTTTTCAGCAATTACATTTAAACTATCAACTAAATCTGAGAAATTGACTTCGGAATTTATATTTTCCTCTCTGTGAGCAGATACTATAAAGTAGTTTCCTTCTTCTAAACGTAATCTTTCTAATACATCTGATCTCTCTATATCGTCTTTTCTGGAATTTAGAACTTCAAACATAGGACTTCCCGTTTTAATAATTCTATCTGAAGGAAATCCTTCTCTAAGTAGATATTCTCTTGCAATATCAGAATAGGTTAAATTAATATCTGCTGTGTGGTCAACAATTTTCCTATTGGTTTCTTCTGGTACCCTCTGATCAAAGCATCTATTGCCTGCTTCCATATGAAAAATTGGAATGTGTCTCCTCTTTGCAGCAATTGCACATAAACAGCTATTAGTATCTCCAAGTACTAAAAACGCATCTGGTTTTACTTCTTCCATGATAGGATCTATTTTAACTAGAATATTACCAATGGTTTCTACGGCAGTTCCGGTAGCAGCATTAAGGAAATAGTCAGGTTTTTTTAAATTAAAATCCTTAAAAAACACTTCGTTTAATTCATAATCGTAATTTTGACCCGTATGAACCAGTGTATGTTCAATTGCATTTGATTCTTCTAATTTATTAATAACAGCAGACAGCCTTATAATCTCGGGTCTAGTACCCACGACTGTCATGACTTTTAATTGCTTCATTTATTATACCTCCATGAAATAAGTGTCTGGATTTTCAGGATCAAAACATTCATTGGCCCACATTACAGTTACTAGGTCACTTTCCCCTACATTTACTATTGAATGTATATAGCCGGTTGGAATATCAACTACTTGTGCTTTTTCTCCACTTACCCTATATTCAATAACTTCATCAGAATCTACTTTTCTAAAGCGAATTAAACCTTCTCCACTTACAACTAAAAATTTTTCATTTTTAGTATGGTGCCAATGGTTTCCTTTCGTAACCCCAGGTTTTGATACATTGACAGACACTTGTCCTCTATCAGGTGTCCTCATAAATTCAGTAAACGAGCCTCTGTGATCACAATTCATTTTAAGATCATATGAAAATTGATCCTCTGGTAAAAAGCTTAAATAGGTACTATAGAGCTTCTTAGTTAGTGCATCTTCCATATTGGGAATATATAAATTTGTTCTACTTTCTTTGAAACGCTTTATAAGGTCAGCCAAATCTCCAAGTTTAATAGTATGAGTCTTAGGTACAATACAGAATTCATTTTCCATAGTAGGGTTTCCCTCTAGAGCTCTTAAAAACTCGTCTAATACATCATTTATATAACAAAGATTTAGCTCTACATCGGGGTTATTTATCCGAATATCTAATCCTCTAGCGATATTGTAACAAAATGTGGCCACCACAGTATTATAGTTAGGTTTACTCCACTTACCAAACAAGTTTGGTAATCGATATACGTAAACTTTAACATCATTTTCTTTATAATATTTAAATAGTAAATCCTCTCCAGCCTTCTTACTTCTTCCATAAGGATTATCGTTTTCTGCTTGGATCGTAGAAGCAAGAAGAACAGGCGCTGTATTGTTATGTTTATTTAATAATTCTAGTAGTTGCGAAGTTAAACCAAAATTACCATCCATAAATTCTTTTTCTTCTTTTGGCCTATTTACTCCAGCTAAATGAAAGACAAAATCACATTCTTTTGTATATTTCTCAAGTAATGAATGATCAGTTTCCTTAGTAAATTCAAGTATATCGTTATATCCCTTATTCTTAAGCTCAGCGATAAGGTTTTTCCCTACAAAACCATTTGCGCCTGTAACAAGAATTTGCATGAGTAAATACCACCTTTAGTTCAATACATAAGCTTTTTTATTCCATTCCTTAAGCTCATTTTGCACGTAATCTAATTCTAGTAACTTTTCTTTAATTTGTTCAATACTAAGAATTTGTGTATTATCTGAATTATATTCCACTACAGAAGTAAGCTTTTGATCCCCCTCTGCAAAATACTTATCATAGTTAAGATCTCTTTGATCAGCAGGAACTCTATAAAAACCAGGCAAATCTTCTGCCTTTATATATTCCTCTTTAGTAAGTAGTGTTTCATAACGTTTTTCTCCATGGCGAGTTCCAATAATTTTTATTTCATTATCCGCATTAAATAATTCTTTTACAGCTTGAGCAAGGTCGCCAATAGTGCTAGCTGGAGATTTTTGAACCATGATATCTCCTGCTTCAGCGTTTTGGAATGCAAATACTACTAACTCGACTGCTTCTTCTAAACTCATAAGAAATCTTGTCATATTAGGATCCGTTACTGTTAAAGGCTGACCACTTTTAATTTGTTCAATAAATAATGGTATAACCGATCCACGTGAGGCCATGACATTACCATATCTAGTTCCACAAATTAGTGTTCTATCTGGATCAACCGTTTTCGATTTAGCAACAAATACTTTTTCCATCATTGCTTTTGAAATACCCATTGCATTAATTGGATATGCAGCTTTATCTGTTGAAAGGCAAATTGCCTTTTTCACCCCATATTCAATAGCAGCTGTTAATACATTATCAGTTCCCATAATATTAGTTTTTACTGCTTCTAAAGGAAAGAACTCACAAGACGGAACCTGTTTTAGTGCGGCCGCATGGAAAATATAATCAACTCCGTGCATTGCATTCTTAACGCTTGCTAAATCTCTTACATCCCCAAGATAAAACTTGAGTTTGTCATTTTTATAAATTTTCCTCATGTCATCTTGTTTTTTCTCATCTCGCGAAAAAATTCTAATTTCTTTAATATCTGTATCTAAAAATCTTTTCATCACAGCATTCCCAAAGGATCCTGTTCCACCAGTAATTAATAAAGTTTTGTCTTTAAACATTTTTTATCCCTCCAAATTAGTTAAGGTGTCTTCTAACACCGATATAAATCTATCTTTACTGTAGTTTTTAATGTAATAATTATATGAGTTTTCAGCCATTTTCTCTTTCTCATTATTATCACAGAACTGTATTAGTAACTTCGCCAATTCGCTATAATCTTCAGCAGCGCAACATAATCCACAATTAGCATCCCTAATCACTCGACTCGTCTCGCCATTTATTGCTCCAATTATAGGTTTACCAGCTGCCATATATGATTGCACTTTTCCAGGTAGTGTGTATGATATAGCCTTATTATTCTTCAATGTAATTAACATTGCATCTGCTAACCCATAGTAATACGGCATTTCACTTACGGGTTTTCTACCATAATAGATGATGTTGTCTAACTCCATTTGTTTGCTTAGCAATTTACATTCTTCTAATTTGGATCCATCTCCAACTATATGAAATGTAATATTAGTGTGCTCGCGTAATTCATTTGCGGCTTTAACTATTGTTTCCACGCTTTGCATATCACCAATATTTCCAGCAAAAACAAAATTAAATTTATCATTCTTAGGAACTTCAATGCTTTCAGTAAACAAGTCCTCTGCATATTGCGGTAGATGATGTATTTCCTTTTTATACACCCCAAGAGTACTCCTAAAATATTCTTTAAACATACTAGAAGTTACTGCTATGGAATCTGCATAGTTATAAATCCATTTAGAAAGCTTCATAAAAAACTTGTAAATCATTGAACTTTCTTTGATACCTCCAGCAGCTAGACTATCAGGCCATAGGTCTAGGCAGTAGAGCAAAACCTTTTTCTTATGCCTTCTCTTATAAACAATAGCTGGGATCCCCATCATTACGGGGGAAAGTTGATTGACTAATACTACATCAAACTTTTCATTCATAAAAAATGCCTTTACCGATCCTGATACTGCAAAGCTAAGATAGTTTAGGAAAAGCTTTAATTTACTATTTCCACGACCTATCTCAAAACTTCGTATTACCTTTACACCGTTTAACACTTCATTCCTTTTTCTACCATACCGGTAACCATCAAGTACTTGCCCCTCTGGATAATTCGGAAGTCCTGTAAGCACTGTTACATCATGCCCTTTTTCTACTAATGTTTCACATATATCTGAAATACGAAAAGGTTCCGGATAGTAATATTGGCAGACAACTAAGATTTTCATTTAAGAATAAGCCTCCAATTTCTATTGAACCTTTTTTAAATACTCTTCAATTTCGATTTTTAATCCCTCAGACAGCGACATAGGTTGATAATCAAAATCTTCTGTAGCACTTTTATGAGAAAAGCTTCTATCTTCTCCCATCCGCTGAACCCTCTCAATATAGTCAACCTTTCCAAGCGTACAAACTTTTAGGAATTTAGCCATAAAAACACCTAACGCTAAAGGGACACTAATAAAGGTCGTCTTCTTACCTAGAATTTGACTTATCAACCTAAATAATTCTTTCATTGAAATAGGACTTTCACCAGATAAAATATAATCGCCGCTCATTATATTAGATTTCCTTAATACCTGATAATATGCTTTTCCTAAATCTCGTCCATTAACAGGCTGTAGCAAATTCCTACCTTGGTCAATGATAGGAAATAACCTTAATCTATCTACCATTTTTATAAAAACAATCATATTACTGTCATTGATATATCCATAGATCATAGTAGGCCTTAAATATATTAGCCCTATCGTTGAATTGCTTTCCTTAATTATCTTATCTATGTTTTTCTCGATACCCTTATATTCTTCTGATGCACTCTTATACCTTGAATAAATGCCGGTTGTATGAACAAGTATAGCTCTCTTGACATCATTCTTAACAGCTGCCCTCATTAAAGTAACAGAATAAAAGATAGACGCTATATGCACAACTGTGTTAACTCCGCTCATAACTTCATTCATAAACTCTTGATTCTCTAAATCTCCAACTATCTTTTCTATATTTAGTCCCGAATTATCTATCAACGATGTATCAGAATTTGCTCTAACAATACATCGAATTGGACCATCGTATTTATTTCTTATAAGCTCTTGCAAGAAATACTTGCCACTATGTCCTGTAATTCCTGTAACTAATAACATTATTTTTCCACCTCTACTTGTTTACTTTCCTGAAGAGCTTGTCATCTTAGTACTTGCAACTTCCTTCTTTGCTCCAGTTCCACCTTCAACTACACCATCACTCTTAACAACACTTACGATGGTGCCAAAGAAGCACTTAATATCCATCAAAAGGCTAATCTTCTCAACATACTCCCCATCCAACTTAGCCTTAATTTCGATAGGAAGTTCATCCCTACCATTAATCTGTGCCCAACCTGTCAACCCAGGTGGTACATCATTAGCGCCATATTTATCTCGTTCAGCGATCAGATCATATTGATTCCAAAGTGCTGGCCTAGGCCCGATTATACTCATCTGCCCAACAAAAATATTCCAAATTTGCGGTAGCTCATCAAGTGAGGTCTTTCTCAGAAATTTACCCATCTTTGTGATATACTGTTCTGGATTACTTAATAAGTGAGTTGGAGTGTCCTTAGGCGTATCTATTTTCATAGTGCGGAACTTTAAGATATTGAAATGTGTCTTGTTGATACCAATACGCTTTTGCTTAAACAGTACCGGGCCTTTTGACTCTAGCTTAATAGCAATAATTAGAATTAAAAAAATAGGTGATAGTACTATAAGTCCAATTAAAGAAAGAATGATATCTATCAATCTTTTAACCTTCATATACATCCAGCTACACTCCTTAAAATTTGTTCTTTAGTAGATTAGGACTTAATTAGAGGCTCTTTTCCTCTAACCAACTACTAAACCACTAAAATTGTTATCTACTACCGATAGCCACCTCGTTACCTCTATGCAACACATTTACGCAAAATTGCACCCTCAGGTGATTATGCTAAATAGATGAAATCAATATATTGTGTTCGTTTTATACTTTTTCACGAAATTTAATACTACATATTGTGTTTTATCTACATCCAATACACACCTCGTTACCTCTATGCAACACATTTACGCAAAATTGCACCCTCAGGTGATTATGCTAAATAGATGAAATCAATATATTGTGTTCGTTTTATACTTTTTCACAAAATTTAATACTACATATTGTGTTTTATCTACATCCGATACACACCTCGTAATATCTATTCAATCTACCTAACAAATACGAAATAGATATTCACCACAAAATCATTCTTAACCGAGTTTCTTCCTATTATATATACCATTCAATCAATCTATAAATCTCACTAAAAACACCTCAAACCCTTATCCCGCAAGGTTTCTAGCACTCAATCTAACTACGATACTCAGTTCCCCGCCACCATTCAATCCTCCCCAACTAAAAAAAGCCGGAAGAGCCCCTCTTCTTTATAAATAAGGAACTCCTCCACCTCCATCATCTCCATCCGAATCGCTATCATCCCCCAGAGGATGAGTGCTACATTCAATAACACCATTCGAATAACTTATCTCTCCATCCAGCGGACAAATAGTATCTCCATATTTCTGCAAATATAGAAAAAACATACTGGATGTTGACTCTTCAATATTCTCTAGGAATAAATGTCTCTCATACCATCTTTCAAGTTCAATTCGATTAGCGTGACAAACATCTTCTTTTGTATTTTCAATAATCCCACCAACTGATACAACCGCAATCGCAGCAATAATCCCCAATATCACCACACCAGCCAAAAGCTCTACCAAGGTTACCCCTTTATTATTAAAATACTTCATCCTACATATCCCGCTAGTTTATATTTACTCATACTCCCATCCTTCTCAAAGAGAGGCTTCAAATTTACAAACTCTCCCCTTAAGCCTTGACCTTCCCTTTATCTAATACCTCTTCCAAGTACTCAAGAAGACTTCCCTTCAAATCTTCTCTCTCCAAAGCAAACTCAACCTGAGCCTTTATAAACCCAAACTTATCCCCAACATCATGCCGAACGCCATCGAAATTATAAGCCACAACCATCTGCTTCTCATTCAAACTCTTAATCGCATCCGTCAACTGAATCTCTCCACCTGCACCTGGTGTCTGCTTCTCCAAAATCTCAAAAATCTCCGGTCTTAAAATATATCGACCCATAATCGCATAATTAGAAGGAGCATCCTCTCGCTTCGGCTTCTCAACCAAATCATCAATATGATAACTATTCCGATCAATCTCCCCATTCCTCATCGAAATAACCCCATACTTCGAAACATCCTCATCCGAAACCTGCTGAACCCCAATCACAGAAGAATTATATCTTTCATAAACATCAATCAGCTGCTTCAAACAAGGCTTCTCAGGAGAATGGACAATATCATCCCCCAACAACACCGCAAACGGCTCATCTCCAATAAAACGACTCGCACAAGCAATCGCATGTCCTAACCCAAGAGGCTCTTTCTGACGTATATAATGAATATTAGCCAAGTTAGAAATCCCTTGAACCTCTTCTAACTGCTCAATCTTCCCCTTCTTCACCAACGTCTCTTCCAACTCATAACTCTTATCAAAATGATCCTCAATCGCTCTCTTTCCACGACCCGTCACAATAATAATATCCTCAATCCCAGAAGCCACCGCTTCCTCCACTATATATTGAATTGTCGGCTTATCCACAATCGGCAACATTTCCTTCGGTTGTGCTTTAGTTGCAGGAAGGAACCTCGTACCTAATCCCGCTGCAGGTATAATAGCTTTTCTAACTTTTTTCATCATAATCACCCCAGATCATTTTTCTATATATCGAATCGGAGATTCGACTCTCTAATTTTTTGTTCAGCAAGAACAGGTTACCGAATCGCAAGATTCGCCCGTTCTCTCCCTTTATCTATGTATTCATCAAAAAAGAGAAAAACAGAATCGCAAGATTCTGCCTCCCCCAACTAAATCATCTCTCTAACCTAACTCCCAACGACCTTCATCTTCTTCCCAACAGCCTTCTTATTAGCAAGCGAAAGAACAACCTCTTTCAACTTTCCATCTACCGTAACTTCATACGTCTCTATCAAACCACGAACCTTCTCAAACTCACTCTCCACAGCCTTCCCAATAAAAATCTTCGGAAACACCGGAACAGGATGAACCTCATTCTCATTCAACAATTCTTCAAACATCTTCTCCCCAGGACGAATCCCAGAAAACCGAATCCCAATCTCTTCTATCGAATAACCCGAAAGGGTGATAAGGTTCCTCGCCAAATCCACAATCTTCACCGGCTCACCCATATCCAACACAAAAATCTCTCCACCACGCGCCAATGCACCCGCTTGCATCACAAGTCGCGAGGCTTCCGGTATAGTCATAAAATACCTCGTCATCTCAGGATGGGTAACCGTAACTGGCCCCCCAGCCTGAATCTGCCTCTTAAATAATGGAATAACACTCCCACGACTTCCCAACACATTCCCAAACCGAACAGCCACAAACTTCGTCTTACTAGTTTTGGCAAGCTCCTGAACAACCATTTCAGCAATCCTCTTAGTTGATCCCATAACATTCGTTGGGTTCACTGCTTTATCAGAAGAAATAAGCACGAAAGTGCTTACCCCAAATGTGTCACTCGCCTCCGCCACATTCTTAGTCCCAATCACATTATTCTTCACAGCCTCTTTCGGATTAAACTCCATCAAAGGTACATGCTTATGCGCCGCAGCATGATACACCATATTCGGCTTATGTACTTCCATCACTTCAAAAATCCGAGCTCTGTCCTGCACATCCGCAATCACCGGAATAATCCCAAACTTATCCTTATACTTATTCCGAAGCTCCATATCAATCGAATAAATCGAATTCTCCCCATGCCCTAGTAACAACAGCTTCTTAGGCTTAAACTTACTTACCTGTCTACAAATCTCAGACCCTATCGATCCGCCCGCTCCAGTAACAAGTATCGTTTTACCTGTAATACTATTTGAGATACTTTCTAAATCTAGTTCAACAGGCTCCCGACCAAGCAAATCCTCTACCTGTACATCTCTAAACTGATTCACCGAAATTTTTCCTGTCACAATATCTTCAAACATCGGCATAATTTGTGTTTTCACTTTGGTAGATGAACATTCTAGAAAAATCCGGTTTAATTCCTTTTTACTTAATGACGGAATCGCGATAATAATATGTTCGATATTGTATTTCTCAACTACTTCTTTGATTTGATTCGTCTTTCCCGCAACCGATAGACCTAAGTATTCTAATCGTTGCTTTTTCTTGTCATCATCAATGAAAGCAACTGGCTTTAACTCTGCCTCTTGATTATGTAGTAATTGTCTAGCCACCATCATACCACCAGAACCTGCACCGATAATTAAGGTCCTCTTTTTATCTGCAGCTTTATTCACTACTCGGTCTCGAAACATTCGCCATGCAAAGCGTGATCCACCGATAAGTAATACATGAAGCATCCATGTAATTGCCAAAGCTCTTATGTAAATATCAAAATCAATAATCATCTGTATAAGTGCTGCTGTCATAATTGAAAAAGAAACCGCTTTGACAATGGCTAATAATTCTGGAATACTTGCATACTCCCAGGCTTTCTTATAAAGTCTATATACGCCTGCATAGATATGATGAGATAGTAATAGAACGACCGAACTGATAATGAGCGTTGGTGTTTTAAAGACGCTTAGCTGAGGATGTAATAGAAAGTAACTAGCGTAGATAGCTGTTAGGACAATAAATGAATCTAGCGCAATTAAAAATGATAGTCGTTTCTGAAAGGTCATACAGTATTCCCCCTTCCCTTTTGTTTTTTTGAAAATAAATACCCAACCCAAACGCACAACTAGTTTATGCGCTTCAGTTAGGCATTTAGACCTATAAGAAAATTATAGTTGGGCATCGAACCCACCCTCACACCATACCATCGACGACGAGCGTCTAAGGCGAAGATCTTTGCCCACGGTATGGCCGAGTGTCTCCTTTGATAGTGGCTGGGAGGCATCACCAAATGATCTAGATGTAATAGTCCGCCTTTTTAGGGCGGAATCGATTCGTTCTTTGGTTAATTCCGTTACACATATCGGAATATTCCGATATTTAGTAACAGATTAAAAGATACCTAGGAACTTCTTTTTCTTAATTCTTTCAGGAATTTCCTTATAAACGGCTTTCCCCTCTACTAGTAGCTCTGCATTTTCTCTGAATAGATACACCATTTCTCGTCCAAATTCTTGACGAATAACATCATAGGCTTCTTCCATTAGGAATGTACGGTTATGTGTGTTGTGCGCATCACTTGCTATAAAATGCGTTAGGTTTGCATCAATACAGTCAAGAGAGAACTTTTTAATCTTTTTTCCGAAGTGCCCGGTTACACTTGCTGCAGTCACTTGTGTAAGGGCTCCTTTTTTCACGAATTGGTACAAAAGCTCGGGATGTTCTGCTATGGCTTGGTTTCTTTCTGGGTGTACAATGACTGGCGTGAGCCCTTCCATCTGAATGTCATAGAGCATTTTTTCCGTAAATCTCGGAACCGTTCCAGATGGAAGTTCAACAAATAGATATTTTCCCCCATCGACCATCGTAAGGATTTCTTCCGCTTTCAGGTCAGTGAGGATATCGCCGTTAATCCGGACTTCCTGGCCAGAAAGTATTTGCAATGGGATATTTTCTTGAACAAGGACATCATTTAGAGCTTGTACGTTTTGTAAGATTGTTTGTTTACTATTTTCATAGCTTCCATTCTTATGGTGGGGTGTTGCAATGATCGTCTGTATTCCTTCTGCAACCGCTTTTTTTGCCATTTCGATACTTTCGGTCATAGAAGTGGGTCCATCGTCTACGTTCGGTAATATATGACAGTGAATATCAATCATTTCTAATTCCCCCAGTTTTCCCCAAAATATAAGTCTATTTTACCATGTCGAATAGGAGTTAGAAAGAGGGTTCTTTTGTCGAAATAGGTCTATTTTCCCCCATAGTAATAATAGTAGCTACCCTTCTTTTCCTTCTTATTGTTTAAAACAACGCCTAATAGCTTTCCTTTTGCATTCAAAAGTAGTTCCTTCGACTTACTAGCGGCGTCAATTTCAGTCTTTCCACTATTTACGACAAGAATTGACCCGTTACATTGGTTAGCTAAAATTTGTGCATCGGTTACTGCTAATACAGGGGGCGTGTCAAATAGAACTAAGTCAAATTGCTTGAACAACTCTGCAAGTAAATCTTCCATTGCTGCCGATCCTAGTAGCTCTGCAGGGTTTGGTGGAATGGGACCACTTGTTAGTAATGATAGATTCTCTACTAGAGATTCATGAATGACTTCTTCTACCTTTGCTTGCCTTGTTAATACGTTCGTTAGGCCAAATGTGTTACTTAGTCTAAATGTATAGTGAACCGTTGGCTTTCTCATATCAGCATCGACTAGGAGGACTTTTTTTCCTTGTTGCGCGAATACCACTGCAAGGTTTGCTACAGTCGTTGATTTCCCTTCTGATGGCCCTGAAGAAGTCACCATCAGTGAACGAATCGTGTGATCAACAGATGAGAATTGAATGTTGGTTCTCATGGTTCTGTATTGTTCTGCAATGGGAGATTTCGGATTCATGTGTGCAATTAAACTTCTATTTTGTGTAACTGTCTTTCTCCTTTTATTAAGCGCCAAGAGACTCACCTCGTTGATCATGTAGTTTTCTGGATTCTCTCATCCCTAGTTGGTCAAAGTCTTCCTCGCTTATGGTTGTGATGATTCCAAGTACAGGTAGACCCAATTTCTTTTCGATATCTTGTTCGTTTTTAATAGAGTTATCTAGGAATTCTAGTAAGAATGCTAGACCGACACCTGCCATGAGGCCAACTACCACTGCAATCGCTATATTTAGTGCTGGGCGTGGTTTTACTGGTCCGTTAGCTGGTACTGCTTGGGACAAAATAGAAACGTTATCGACATTTAGTAGTTCAATGACTTCTCTTTGGAAGACTTCAGCAGTTTTATTTGCGATTTCTGATGCTCGTACTGCGTCTGGATCTTCTACAGTAAGATTTACAACGGTTGAGTTTTGCTCACTGTTTACTTGGATTTTACTGGTTAGTTGTTGTGTAGTTATTTCAAGGTCCATTTCTTCTCTAACTAAATCTAAAATAGCTGGACTTTTAATAATCACTCGATATGTATTGATCAACTGCAAGTTTGCTTGAATATCACTGTTCGTATAATATGGCTGATCTGTTTTTTCTTGATTCACCAGGAGTTGAGTGGAGGATTGATAAATCGGTGTTAGTATAAAGTAACTTACAATGGCACTAATAACAGCAGCTGCCATTGTAATAGATATAATTAAAAGGAAACGTTTTTTGATTGTTTCGAATAATTCTCGTAGACTAATAGTTTCTTCCAATGTTGACACTCTCTTTCTCCGTTAGCAAACTTTGCTAGCACCGGTATAATTCTCTAATTCAAGATATTTTTAATTATAAGTCCTTAGACCCAATTCCGCTACCCTTTTTTCCAGTTAATCGATGGATTGTCGAAACTTTTGTTATTTTGGAATAATTTAGTTACTAGATAGCGGAATTAGTCGATATTACACACCTAAATGTTTTTTAATAATGTCTTGTAGTCTAGCTCTTTCTTCATCTGATACAACATAGTAATAGATATTGTCCATTCGTTGACCTTTTCCATCGACTTGATAGTGGTCAATTTGTTTAACAGCACTGCTATAGTGGGACTGGAATGTGACCATTTCGTCAAAGGTTAAGTTTGTTTTTACATTGTTTCCTAGAGCAGTAAAGATGTCTTCGTATTTCCAAAGGGATTGCAGGCTTGCACCTTTTCGAATCACCGCTTCTATGATTTGGCGTTGACGTTGCTGGCGCCCTAAGTCTCCACGCGGATCCTCATAGCGCATTCTGGAGTAGGCAAGGGCTTCTTTTCCTGTGAGCTCAATTTGACCTTCTTGGAATGTGAACCCTCCACTGTTGAAAGCGAATTGGTTTTTCACTTTTACTCCCCCAACAGCATCTACAATTTCCTGAAAGCCTTCCATATTTATTTCAATATAGTAATCGATTGGAATATCCAGAAAATCTTCTACGGTTGCAACGGACATTGGCACTCCACCAAAGGCATATGCATGGTTAATTTTATCCTCGAAATCCTTTCCGATAATGGGAACTCTAGTGTCTCGAGGGATACTGATCATCTTAATAGAGTCCTCGTTTGGATTTACTGTGAGGACAACCATGGTGTCAGAACGTCCCTTATCGTTTTCTCTTTTATCGACTCCTAGCAATAAAACAGAAAAGGGATCTTTCTTTTCTAACGATAGCTTCTCCACCCTTTTTGCCGGTACATCCCTTTCAATTGGCTGATGCATAACACTGACTGTGTCCTGTAACGAATTATAAACATTGTATGCATACATACATAAAACACTTAAAATCACAACCAATACCGAAGCTATTGAAAGGAAAATTTTCTTCCTTTTCGACATAATTCTGCACATCCCTTATTGATATAGATTTTACCTTACAAGTTATAAATTGGAATATCAAGAGAAGAAAGTATTTATTTGGGCATGTATCCATATGGTGCCAAATTCCTATTATAGAAGAAATGGGGGTGGGTCTCAATGATTATGGGTGGGGATTTTGGGGTGTATTTCCATTTTATGGAGTGTGTCATTTTACCAATTTTTTCGACATTTACATTTTCATTTGTTCCGTAGGGAACTCGAACAGGCTTTGGTCGCTGTTGTTGTATTGAGGTTGGAGTGGTGAGGAGTGTTTCTGAGTTCTTTTTATTGGATTTTTGAGGGTAATAGATGGAGAAAGGGAATGGAAGATGCATTGGACAGAATCCAGTACTGATTCTCTAGAAGCGCGTTCTGTATTAGAATCAATTGAAGAAGATTACCTTGATGGTAGTATTTCTTCATGTGAGTTAACTGAGTCGGTTAATTATGGAATGCTTCATGTACGTTGAGTTTGGTAAGGATGAATTAGATAGATAGTGGATTAGTTTGAAGAGGTTTTTTTGGGGGATAGTTCAAGCTCAGAGGTTAACTCTGAGCTTGATTTGTGTGGTTGTAGAAAGTGACTGATGGCCTTCTTCTATAAGTCTTAATTGTTTTGAGTCTTTTTGTTGAGTGAGGCGGGACACTGAAACCTGTCCCTGGTGTCCCGTGTCAGTCCGTGAGCCAAGTTGGTTTTCTTTTGAAGCCGATGTGATAGGTAGTGGATTGTTGGATGACTTGGTGCTCGCCGATTCGGATGACTTGGAAGTCTTTTTCTTGGCCGATGATGATTCCTTTTGGGTGCTCGGATAGGCAGCGGTTTAAGAGTTGGATTTGTTTTTCGATTTCGGTGTCGTCTTTTGGATTAGATGGGTTTGTGTTGCCGATTGTTATTCTTTTTATAAAAGTGATATCGGTTAGATCGTTCATGTTTGTTCCCTCCCTCTCCTACTTTATTCGCGGTTGGAGGATGGTAGTCCTACTTTGTTTAGTACTTTTTTACTTTGAAGGGGTGAAAGTGGTTCGAATGGGGTGATTTTGGTGTGGTTGATTTAGGACTATTTGATCGGTACTGGTAATTAGTTACCAGTTGGCGATGTGGACGAGTTGTGTCATTTTTACCAATTTTTACAATATTTACATTATTCTGTTGATTTCGTATTTGCGTAATTATATAGTGGTGACATCCCAAAGAAAGAGGAGGGTTGTCACATGAAAATTAAAGTGCGTAAGAATGAGAAGTTAACTCCAACTGCTAATGTTTATGGTGGGTAATGATGAGCGTGTATCCTACTGTGAAAGGGGGTTACCTCGATGAAGATTAAAGTACGTAAGAATGAGAAGCTTACTCCTACTGCTAATGTTTATGGCGGGTAATGGATATTTCTAATCACTTCTATTAGGGAAGTGGGACACTGAAACCTGTCCCCCCTGTCCCATCGGACGCTGAAATCTGTCCCTTGAAAGGAGGATTTGTGATGAAGATTAAAGTGCGCAAAAACGAGAAATTAACTCCAACAGTTATTCCATACGGCGGATAATCTACTAAACTACTGAATTTTACACATCAAAAAGGAAAGCGTAGCAGTTCAACTGTTTACGCAGCATCAGCTTACATTTTTCATTATATAAACAGAGGGTGACGGTTCTTGAGGTGTTTCCCCTCCCACATATTCTTACATATTGTGTGTTTGGGTGGGGGGTTAGCCCTCCAGTTGTCACCCTCTTTTTTTATTACATATAGACTTATTCCAAGGAGGATTAGTATGAATCCAGAGTTTAAGAAAACGTTTCGGCCTGTTATCCAGAAACCTGGGGCCATTGAAGTGGCGAACGGGAAAAATACGATTGAACTGGATGATGAGGATGGAAAGCTATATGCTTTGTTGAATTTATTAGACGGGAGTCGGTCGGTTACAGAGATTGCGCGGACTCTTGACATTCCACTGTCTGACATGATGGAGGCGTTAGAAGCATTGAACGAGCTTGGCTTCTTAGAATACAACTCCGCCCCATCCACCTATTCCCCTACTGAGCTTGAACGGTATCAAGCAAATCTTAATTACTTCTCAGGGTTTGCCTCTCTCCAAAAAAGTAAGTTTTCATATCAAGATGCATTGCGGGATGCGAAGGTAGCGGTCCTAGGATTGGGAGGCGGCTGTTTGACGGCCACCTATTTGGCTGGACTCGGAGTCGGTGAGATTGTTGGGGTTGATTTTGATACGATTTCGCGGACGAATTTGAACCGGCAGTTTTTGTATTGTGAGGATGATGTTGGGCGTTTGAAGTCTGAGGTAGCAGAGGAAAAGATTCGTCGGGTGAATCCTGAGGTAAAGGTGACGATGGTGAACAGGGAGATTCGTGGTTTCGAAGACTTGTTGGATATTTTAGAGGGCTGCGATGTCGCGGTTAGCATGATGGATCAGCCTGCTTTGATTAGTCACCGTTGGGTGAATGCGGCTTGCGTGAAGCTTGGTATTCCATATTATCGAGGAGGTTTTAGTAACCATTCGATGATTTGGGAGCGTTTTACGCCTGGCGGGGATGAACCTTGCTACGATTGTAAGTTGATAGATTTGTTGCAGAAGGGTCAGGAGGATGCGGTTTATCGGTTGAAGACCAATTACGGGCGGATTTTTTCAGGGGTGAATACGGGATTTGCTCCGAATGTGTCGATTTTGACTGGGTTGTATATTGCGGATGTTGTAAAATACATAACTGGTCATGCCCAACTATCTAAGCCGTTTATTGAGATGGATACGGCGACGATGGAGATGGTGTTGTCGGATCATGATTGTGAGAAGAAGGCTTGTTGCCCTACTTGCGGGGCTGGGGCTGGAGCTGAGTTGGATCGGATGGTTGGCTTGGATGAGTTGATTGAGATTGGATTGAGTGCGGAGGTTTTAGTTGATGAGCTTTGAGTTGAGTTTGAAGTCTGTGGTGGATTGTCGGCATTTGAGTGTGCAGCCGGATGGAGATGAGTTTTCTGTTGGCGATCCCTATTTGGGTGAGTTTATTCGGGTGCCTGAGGTTGCGGTTGATGTCGTGCGGTTGTTTGATGGGCGGCGGACGGTTGAGGATGTACATAGGTTGATGCTGGAGAAGTATGAAGAAGAAGTGGACGTGTTGGATTTTGCGGTGACACTGCTTGAGTGTGATTTGATTTATAGTGTGGATGGTGCGGTGGTGCATCCGGAGGTTCGGCGCGAGGCTAGTGAAGGTCTGTATAGGTTGGGGCGGTTTTTTTATAGCCGTGTGATGATGGGTGTGTATGTGGTGGCTGCTGTGGTCGCGGTGGTGATGATGGTTATGCGACCGGAGTTGTTTCCGGCGTTTCGAGATGTGTTTGTGTATGAGTCAGTTGGGTTTAGTGCGTTGAATATTTTGGTTGTGACGGCTGCGTTGACGGTGTTGCACGAGGTTGGGCATTTGTTGGCGGCGTCGGCTTGTAGGGTGAATTCTCGGATTCGGTTGAATTTGCGGTTGATTTTTTTGGTGGCGGAGACGGATATGACCGGGTTGTGGGGCGTGGAGAAGAAGAAGCGCTATGTACCATTTATGGCCGGGATGATGTGGGATGGTTTGGTGATTGCGGTGTGTTTGGGGGTTCAGTGGTTTGGTGTTGGAGGTCCGGTGGTTGAGGCGTATGCCGCGATGGTTGTGTTCATTTGTATGATGAATGTGTTGTGGCAGTTTGTTGTGTTTTTCCGGACAGATCTGTATTTTGTGTTGAGTAATTGGAAGAATACGTCTGCGTTGCATCAGCATAGTATGTTGTATTTGCGGCGTAGGGTGTTGGGCAAGCAGGAGGATGCGTGGGATGAGTTGCCGGAGCATGAACGGAAGAATGCGACTTGGTTTGGGATGTTGTATGGCGTGGGTGCTGTGGTGGCGATTGGCGTGTTTGCGTACTTCCAGATTCCGCCGCTCGTGTATGGGGTGAATTTAGCTGTTGGGAATATGATTGGGCATCCGGTTGGGAGCTTTGTGTTCTGGGATGGTGCGATTGTGTTGATGGTGTTAGCGGTGAATGGCGTGCTGTGGCTGCTTGGATTGCGGACGAATGTGCGGGAGCGCAGGCGGATGCGGGAGCAGCAAGGGGCTGTGGCTTGAGTTGTTGGACCTGTCACTTGGGTGATGGGTCTTTGTTTTTTTACTGTAAGGTGGGTCAAGTGTTTGGGCACGGAACTCGATTTCCCTATAGAACCAAGTAACCGGCTTTTTGTTAATTTAAGTGCCGGCTGTGGGGTTACTGTCATTTTTTCGGAAGTTAGCCTCTTGTTTTCGGAACTTGTGGGATGTTTTTCAGAAGTTCGTGCTGTTTTTTCAGAACTCACGAGGCTTTTTTCAGAACTTGTCTTATCTTTTTCAGAAGTTAGGCGAGCTTTTTCAGAACTTGAGGATGGTTTTTCGGAACTTACACGCTCGGAGTTTTTATATCACATCGAACACGCACCCAAATGGCGGAACAGGGGATCTGTTACGTCATTCTCCCCCTCCACCACCGTCTCCTCCGTTGTCTCCAAAGAAATCTCCGCTAGAGTCACGAGCGCTGGAGTTATGGTTGTCAGTGTCGTCGATGAAATAGCCTTTTTTGTAGAGACTGCCAGCTACGGCAACGGCTATACCAACAAGGACTACTATAATCACAATACCACCCATTTAACCCTTGTTTCTACTTAAGTGAATTTTACCATAAATTGGACTTATCTGAGTTTTGGGGGGGGTTTTTTATTAATTTAAGTGCCGGTTTTGGGTGTGGTAGAAGGAGATATCGGGGGCTATCGGAAACTTCGGGGCTTCTATCGGAAAAGAATAGAGTTCTATCGGAAACTTTTTGCCTTTATCGGAAACTATGAGTCTTCTATCGGAAGTATTCGTGCCTCTATCGGAAACAATAGACAGCCTATCGGACATTATTTCGGGTCTATCGGAAATTTCTTTAACCACAGCACAAAAACAGCCGGCTTTTTATTAAATAAAATCCGGTTGTTGGTGGGACAGTGAAACCTGTCCCCTATGTCCCTAGTTGTGAATCCGTGGGTAAGGCAATAGAATGGAAGTAACAGGAAATCACTGAGGGGGATTGGATGAGGTATCTTTGGTTAATCGGCGTAGTGGTTGTTTTGTTAAGTGGCTGTGGACCATTTAAAGTTTCGGAAGATTGTGCTTGTGTCGGTGTATTGAGAGTGAATGGGGATAACTATACTGAAGGTAGTGGCGAGTATACACCGGGTGAATTGGTTGGAAAAGTGAAGGAAAGGGTAGATCCGAGTGACGACATTATAGTTGGCAACTTTAGATCTGATACTTTAGAGGTAGAGACTGAGATTTATCAGGCGGTTGAAGATGAGTCTGTGTTGCTTGCGAAGATTAGTGATGATGAGTATGAGGTTTTTATTAAGGAGTGAAGCAGTGGGACAGGGTTCCTGTCCCTGCTGTCCCATCATTAACTAAAAGCCGGTTATTGGTTGAGTGGGACAGCAAACCCCCCTTCTGTCCCAGCAAAACCCCCGTGTCCGGTGTCATCATTGTAAGTGGTTTTTCATACTATAAAGGTGGGGTGAAAAAAATGCCGAGAGTTAAATATCGTGATTCGGACGTTGCGTTGATGGCGAGGATGATGAGGGCGGAAGCCGAGGGTGAAGGTCAGCAAGGAATGCTGTATGTTGGAAATATCATTGTGAATCGAGCTATAGTCGATTGTTTAGACTTTAAAGATGTAAGAACTATTAACGATGTAATTTTTCATGTACAAGGTGGAAATTATTCCTTTGAAGCTGTTCAAAAAGGGAATGTGTTTTATCAAAGAGCGAGAGAGGTTGAGAAGAGATTGGCCAAAAAGAATTTGGATTATTGGAGACAACATCCAGCCAAATATTCTCTTTGGTACTTTAATCCATACGCTCCATGCCCACCAACATGGTACGGCCAACCTTTTGCTGGTCAATTTAAGGATCATTGTTTTTATGAACCGAAACCTGGAACATGCCCTAGTGTATATTTGTAAGGCCGAGCTTACTCGCTTTGAGTAAGCTTTTTTTGATGGGACAAGGGGACAGGTTTAGTGTCCCAGTGTGGTAGAATGAGATTATTAGGGAGAATTCATGGGGGTATATGGGTGAAGAAAATTGGATTGGTCTTTTTGGTGGTCCTGTTGTTAAGTGGTTGTAGCTTTATGGATAATCAGAGGAAATGCGGATGTGGAGAACCTGAAGAGGAAAGTTTGATAGAAAGTTAAAAACAGTGGGAGTCCCCACTGTTTTATTTATGTTTATTGAAAAGCCGGCTGGTTGTTTGTGGGACAGGTAAACCTGTCCCCTCTGTCCCAACACCAGTGGGACAGCAAACCTGTCCCTACTGTCCCGTTTGGAGCAGGTCCTGCAGGCTTTCTCGGTTTTTGGTTAGGTCTTCGAGTGTGTATTCGTCTAGGACTGCGAAGAATGCTTGGAGTGCTTTGTTGAGGACTCCTTTTAGTCTGCATACGTCTTGGAGGACACAGGTGAATTGGCCGTCTTGGAAGCATTCTACGACGTGGAAGTCTTCTTCGGTATGACGGACGACGTTTCCGATGTTGATGTCTTTTGGCTCCCTTGCCAAGCGCAGTCCACCGTTACGTCCTCGAATGGTTTCGACGAATCCCCATTTTCCGAGGGCATGCGTTACCTTCATTAAGTGGTTTTTGGAGATATCATACGTGTCCGCAATTTGCTGGATGCTACTTAGTTCGTTTTTCGGTGTCGTTGCTAGATACATCAGTACACGTAATGAGTAATCTGAAAACTGTGTAAGCTTCATGGGAATTCGCCTCCTTGTTCCGTTCATTTTCCTTAAATTAGATTAACACAGTGGGAAGAAAATTAGTATGGAGTTGCACCGATTGGAGATAATTTTTAATGGAGATTGTCCTTCACGATTTTTGTGAGGGGCTTTTTTTATTCACTGGGACTTTGGGTCTTACTTTTTCCGTTCATACCTATTTGTGACCTTTTTCACAATTTCGTCAAGAAGTTTTGTCAGATTTGTTAAAGAGGTATTTTTGATATATCTTTTATCACACAGCCGTGCAAAGATATATTTATGATACATCTTAAAAAACAAACTCTGAGGTGACCTATATGTTAAACCAAAAAACTATCGATATTATCAAATCTACTGCTCCTGTTTTGGAGGTTCACGGAACTACGATTACGAAACGATTCTATGAAATGATGTTCACCGCACATCCTGAACTATTGAATATTTTTAACCACGCGAATCAAAGAAAAGGTAGACAGCAACAGTCATTGGCGAATACCGTTTATGCTGCTGCTGTTCATATTGATCGTTTGGAAGAGATTATTCCGGTTGTGAAGCAGATTGCTCACAAGCACCGTAGCTTAGGAATCAAGCCTGAGCACTATCCGATTGTTGGAGAGAATTTGCTAGCTGCGATTAAGGATGTTTTAGGCGATGCAGCGACGGATGAGATTATTGGGGCGTGGGCTGAGGCTTACGGTGTGATTGCGGATGCGTTTATCGGTGTTGAGAAGGAAATGTATGAAGAAGCGAAGGCGGCTGATGGTGGCTGGGATGACTTCCGCAAGTTTTCAGTTGCGAAAAAGGTTGTGGAAAGTGATGAGATTACTTCCTTCTATTTAAAGGCGACTGATGGTGGTCCGATTTCTACTTTTGTGCCGGGTCAATATATTAGTGTGAAGCTTGAGATTGAGGGCGAAGAGTATACGCATATTCGTCAGTACAGCTTGAGTGACGCGCCTGGTAAGGATTATTACCGCATTAGTGTGAAGCGTGAAGTTGGCGGTGAGGTTCCGGATGGTGTCGTGACGAATTATCTACATGACAAGGTTGCGGAGGGCGATGAAGTGTTGGTTAGTGCGCCAGCTGGTGATTTTGTGGTGGATATGGATTCTTCGGAGCCGATTGTGTTACTTGCTGGTGGGGTTGGTGTGACGCCATTGATGAGTATGATGAATCATGTGATGGAGACGCAACCGGAGCGTGAGATTGTGATGATTAACGCGGTGCGTAATGGTGATGTGCATGCGTTTAGGGACAATATTTTAGCTAAGAATTTGGAGCATCCGGCGTTGCATTACTATGCTTGCTACAGTGCGCCAACGGATGCGGATCGTGAAGCTGGCCGTTATCATCGTGAAGGCTTTGTGACGAAGGAATGGTTGGAGCAAGTGGTGCCTGATGTGAAGGGTAGCCAGTATTACTTCTGTGGTCCAGAAGGGTTCATGAAGCACGTGTTTGCGACGTTGAAGGATATGGGCGTTGCAGATGAGAAGATTCGATTTGAGTTTTTTGGTCCGGCGATGGATATTCAGAAGGTTGAGGTTGAATCGAAGTAACGGTTAGGGTGAAGACCGAGGCTTGTGGGCCTTGGTCTTTTTTTATAGCCGGATTTTTGTTAATTAAGGGCCGGTTGTTGTGGGGAGTGCAGTGGAAATTGGGGGTTTTTCGGAACTTTTGGGTTTGAATTCAGAACTCGTGCTCACTGATTCGGAACTAATGGTTACTTTTTCAGAACTCGGGATCATCTTTTCAGAACTCAGGAGGCATTTTTCAGAACTCAAGCGACTGTTTTCAGAACTCAGCACTCTTTATTCAGAACTCAGCCCCTCTCGGCCGGGACAGCAAACCTGTCCCCCTTGTCCCACCCCTGTCCCACGAAAAAAAACCGACCTCCATTAAATGAAAGGCCGGTTTTGGGTCGAGTGGGACAGTGAAACCTGTCCCCCTGTCCCTAGTGCAGCGGTTTTTGGTCCCAGTCTTCACCGTCGATACCTAGTTCGTTGAGTTCGTGCAGTTCGTCGATGTAGAGCTTTTTTTGTGCTAGGTCGATGATGTTGTCGATGTCTTGTTTGTTGTAGTTGTGATCGACTAGTTCTTCGTCGAAGGCTGAATGGTAGATGAGCGCTGCGTACCGAAATTCTTTTTCAGTTGCTGGGCGCATTAAGTCTACTTTTTTTTTAGCGTGTCGATCCAGAATTTGGCCTCGGCTTTACATGAGAAGTCAATTTCTCGGCCGACTTCTTTTTCGAGCGCCTCTAGTTCTTCGATTTGTTCTTGAGTTGGCTCTTCGGATAGAACCTTCTCTAGTGTTTCGTTAATTTTATCTGCCAGCATTTGATGAAATTCAGGAGACGATTTCACCTCATGGCTAAGTTTTTGATACCAGGAAGCGTTGTTTTCGATATATGTACGCCATTCTTTTACAAAGTCAGGCAAGCTGTAGAGCTTTTCGCTCCATTCGATGTTTGCCATGTATTGTTCAAAGGCTGTTGTGATAGATTTTGTTATACTAATTTTCACTCCTGGAGTTAGTTCACTTTTCATGTTTGAGAAAAGACCTCCTACAATTTTCAGAAATCAATCCGTTCATATTATTTTACATTATCATAATCTTTTGCATTTTTCCAAGAAAAATGTCGAAACCCGCCTCATGTGAAGATGTACCTTCCTATTATACGCATTTATCACTAAATTAGCCAAGAGAAAAGAGAATCCCCAGAATATGGGGATTCTCCTTATAAGACTAATTTTGATTGAACGTAGTGATATAACAGTTTCGTTGTATTCTCAATAGAGTCACGATGTGTACGCTCCATTGCATGAGACGAGTCAATTCCTGGCCCGATTAAGCCGTGGACGATGTCGTGACCGGAGCGAATCGCAGCTGATGCATCTGAACCATAGTACGGATAGATATCAAGCTTGTACCCAATTCCATTTTCCTCTGCGATTTTGACTAAATTTTTGCGCAATTCATAGTGGTATGGTCCACTTGCATCTTTCACACAGATGGAGACGGTGTATTCATCGGTAGACTGGCCATCACCCATGGCTCCCATGTCTACAGCTAAGTATTCAACGGTTTCTGGTGTGATATTGGAGTTCCCACCATAACCGATTTCTTCGTTATTAGAGATTAAAAAGTGCGTTGTATACGGAAGTTCAGTGTTGTCCTGTTTAAGTTGTTTGATTAACTGAAGTAAGATGGAGACGCTTGCCTTGTCGTCGAGGTGACGGGATTTAATGAACCCGCTCTCGGTTGTTTGAACGCGTGGATCGAAGGATACAAAGTCACCCACTTCAATTCCAAGAGCTCGTACATCATCCGCATTATGTACCACTTCATCAATCCGGACTTCCATGTTCTTTTGGTTACGTTCAGCTGTTCCCGCATCCTTATAAACATGAATGGAAGTTTGATGCATGAGGATGGTTCCGGTGTATTTTTTCCCCGAGCTTGTTTCGATTTGGCAATACTCGCCTTCAATGGAGTTATATCGGAATCCTCCAATTAGATCAAGACGCAGTCTCCCGCTCGGCTTAATTTCTTTCACGATTGCTCCCAGAGTATCCACATGAGCTGTTAGCATGCGGTGATTCTCTGTATCTTTTCCAGGTAGGGTCGCAATCAGACCGCCTTTTCGGTTTCGGTATGTTTCAACTCCAACCTCTGTTAAAAATTTTTCCACATATGTTATCACTTCATTTGTGTTCCCAGAAGGACTTGGGATGGACACAATTTGTTGCAACAATTGAATTGTTTCGTCTGTATTCGGATATGCCATGTAAAATCTCCTTTTTTCCCAATAAAGATAGAAATCCCATATTACTATTATACCTTTCTGGAAGGATTATGTAATAGACCTTCGTTGGAATTTTTTTAACATTCTTGACAGGATTCGGGACTATCGAACCACAGGAAGAAGGACAGGTCCACCATTTGGCCTGTCCTTCTTCCTTAGAAATTCATTATTGATTGTTGTTATCGTCGTCGTCAGTAGGATCTAGGTCGTTCAGTGGGCCTTCTTCTTCGCCTACTTCACCATTGTCATCCCCAAGGTCACCCATGTCGCCGTTGCCGTTACCATTACCCATGTCACCGTTTTGCCCGTTGTCATCGATGACACCATCATCTTCTTCGATGTTTCCATTACCATTCATGCCGTTATCTCCGTTGTCATCGATAACGCCACCATCGTCCTCAATTACATCATCTTCTGGAGGTGGTTCTTGGTCATTGTTACATCCAGTTAAGAGCATACCGACTAAAAGTGAACCACTAAGTAGTGATAAAAGCTTTTTGTTCATTGTAAAAAGCCCCTTTCGTGAATTTCATTTTGGACTTCGACCTCACTTGGGTCTCGAAGTTATATTGCCCAAACCGAAAGAAATCTTGCATGCATTTTATATTTTTTTGTGAAAAGGTTGTATGTTCGACTCATAGGTCAGCGCTGACTCCTTCTCTGTTTACACCGTATGGAGTGGTGTAAAACATAAATTGGACAAGTTGGTACCTTTGGGGGAGATTTTGTAAATGTTGTGATGGGGTTTTTACTGAACTGTAAAACTGTGGGGGGCGAAATTACCAGGATTTTTGGGGTGGATGTGGGGAGAATAAGTTTAATGTGTGGTGGTAGCCGGGGTTGGTTCATTTTTGGGTAAAACTTGAGGGTTAAATTATGAATTTAGTGCCGGTTGGCCATTGGTAGCTGGATTTTTTTGTTTAATGGAAGGGCCGGTTTTGGGGGTTGGTGCTCGGAATTGGTTGGCTATCGGAAATTTTGGTCGTGCTATCGGAAAATTGGGCCAGGCTATCAGAAAACTTCAAACTTCTATCAGAAACTTTGGACACCAGCTTTTCCTTTAGAAATGGCTTCTTCCAAGATTGGCTGTAGTCGGTGCCTTTCGTGCAATCTTTTCCTTAATTTTTCCTCGACTAGGGTTTGCAGAGGGTATGTTCTTTTTTTAATAAATATTGTTATCAACTCCTTTGCATGTTACTATTCTCCTTCCCCTTCAAAATTCCTGCAAACAAAAAGGACCATGACGGCCCTTTATTGTTTCGATAAACCTATTCCCGCTAGGATCCAGGCAATTCCGTACACGCCCCCAATGAGCAAGCCACCTAGAAGTGCGTTGTGATTGTAGACTACGGTCATGGAGAGAATGACGGCTGGGACAGTTAGAAGAAAGAGGTAGGAGCTAGTTCTGGAGACAATAGTGGTACGGCAAAGCGCAAGGCCCATGGGAAGTGCACCTAGGTACATTATGAGGTTGCTGATTCCGGTTAATGGGTTGATGGTGTCTACTAAAGATGTGATGTTAAAAAGTCCAATCAGAAGAAACATGACATTGCCCAGACCAAAAAGCAGCTGGCCGATCACGCTGATGTAGAAACCGGTTTTCCACAAACCACCCATTGCCACAAAATTGAGACCTCTCATCCCGAGGAAAATACACCACATGGCCACAATCAGCATGGAGACGTTCACATAGTAGGCTGGGTTGGAAACATCATGGAGTATGGCGTCGCCTCCGTCTGTCAGATCAAGAAACCCTTGCCAGAGTGTGTTCGCGGTTAAAAGCGCGCCACCTACCACGCTGCCAATCGCCGCTTGGTTAAGCTTCGGTTCAGGATTCATCTCATCCCCCCTAAACAGTGTTACTTTATTTTATTTATTGTTGCGAGATGTACTGCCCTACTATTTTTCGTGGGTTACCCTAGCATAATAAATGCCACCCCTAAAATGACCACTACTGCTGAGAGTACCGTAAAGCGAGTGATTGTTTCTGTTTTTTTCAAGATGATGACGCTAAGCAGGATGGTTAGTAGAGGTTCGATGGCTGCGATGGTTGCAACGATGGACACTTGCATGATACTAATGGCGATGAAAAAGGAGCCCACACCCATTGATGTGCAGACGCCCGCCACATAGTACCAGCGGTTTTCTAGTTTGAAGCAATTTTTTATAAAAGATGGAAAGGCTTTTGGACCGTTTGTGTAGATTTCTTCCCCTGTTGCGAAGAAGAGTGTTACGATTGCGCTCATGAGTGCTCCGAAATAAGGGTCTGGTATTTCCTCCATGCCTGGTGAACGAACGGCGAGGCCAACTCCGAACAGAGTGGCTGATGCGATGGCGAAAAAATAGCCGTGTAATGCAGAGCCGCTGTTCGGTGTCCCCGCGGTTTCGCGGAACATGGCGAGACCCTGTAGGAGAATTCCGATGATGACGATGATGACACCAATTAACGCGTTGGTGGACATGGATTCATGCAGGAAAAAGAATGCGACGAGTAGTGTGAAGATGGGTGAACTGTTTTTGATGGCAGATCCCCGAGACGGTCCGATGGATTGAAAGCTGATATATAAAGTTTTTCGGCCGAGAAAGGTTGTGAGGAAACCTGCTGCGATGAAGATGAGAGTTCCGGTAGTTGTGATGGGTGCTGGGTCGGTTGCTGTGAGCCGGTAGATGATGTCGATGACTGCGAAAAGCAGAAGGTTGACCAATGATGTAATCCAGATTGAATAGCGAAGTGTGGATTGGTCGAGTGCTTTTTTGGCTACTATATTTCCTGCTGCAAAACTCAAGCCTGATAATACGGCAAATGCTATACCCATAAAGACGCCCCCTAAACGTCATTCCCTACTTCTTATACATACGTTAGTATTGGAGAATGGCAACCCTGAAAAATATGAAAAGCGATTCCCTCATCCCATTTGTCGTGGAGGAATCGCTTTTTGTGTTTGTTTTGAAGTCTTTTTTGAGCTTCTTTTTTTGTTTTGGTTGTGCGTTCATGTGTACTGAAATCAGTTTGTGCGCTTCTTAGGAGCGTCATGTCTCGACCCGTGGTGCGCTGGATATGGTCGCGTTTCTTACGCGCTTTGCTTTTCGCCATGTTGGCCACCTCGCTATTGTTAGTTTTTACCTTTTTATTATAGCATGTTTTTGGGTTGGGTGTGTGAGTGTTTTTTTTTGTGGGTGGTAGCCGGGGGTTTTGTTAATTGGGAGGGCCGGTTGTTGGGGGTGAGAGGGTAATTTGGGATGGGAATCGGGATTATTAGGGGGGCTATGGGAATTTTGGGCGGTTCTATCGGAAACTTTGGCTTGCCTATTAGAAATTTTGGCCGGGCTATCGGAAATTTTGGTGGCCCTATCGGAAACTATGGCTTGCCTATCGGAAATTTCAGTGGCCCTATCGGAAACTTTGGCACGCCTATCGGAAATTTCGACGGCTCTATCGGAAACTTTGGCGCGCCTATCGGAAATTTAACCTCGCCAGCCCCGGTAATCTCCAAAACAAAAAGAGCACCCGCCACACGGATACTCTCCCAACCTCTATGTATACAAAATCCAGCCAGTGGGACAAGGTTCCTGTCCCCTCTGTCCCAGCGCGCCACCCACAGGGGCGCTTAGTCCTTTTTGTCTCCCAGCGCGAACATGATTTCTACTTCACATGCGACTTCGCCGTCGACGGTTGCGACTCCTTTTCCTTTTCCGATGGAGCCACGGAAGCGGACCATTTCTACTTCTAGGCGGAGTTGGTCACCTGGTACGACTTGGCGCTTGAAGCGGCAGTTGTCGATGCCTGCGAAGAATGCGAGGCGACCACGGTTTTCTTCTTTTTTCAGCATGGCCACCGCTCCAACTTGAGCTAGTGCTTCCACGATTAGTACGCCCGGCATAACTGGGTACTCTGGAAAGTGCCCGTTGAAGAAGTCTTCGTTTGCTGATACGTTTTTATAGCCTACCGCTCTTTTTCCCTCTTCTACTTCTGTGATGCGGTCAACGAGTAGAAACGGGTAGCGGTGGGGGATGATTTCTTTGATTTCTTCAATTTTTAACATACTTTGCCCTCCTCAAGGAAACTGAATTACGGCTTTTTAATGAGATCAATGATGTGCTGCCATGTAGACCATTTTAGCGCATCACTAGGATTCCCATCTCCAACGACTCCATACCCGACCATTAGGCCAACTGCTACACAGCCAACAATAAGAAGGAGCACGATGATGATACGAAGCCATAGCGGAATCAGACGGATGCGAATTTTACCTTCTGATTTACTACTCTGCTTCGCTTGTTGTTTTTCCTGTCTCTCAAGCCTTCTTCTCGTTTTCCGTTCTTCCCTTGTGGTGGTTTCCTGTGTTTTTTCTACCATATCCATTCTAAAACTCCTTTATAGCAAGGTTGTTTTAAAAGGCGAACCTTCCAAACTTTAACCTATCTTATTCCGTTCACAAGACCCAACATTTGATCTGAAATGGAGATCGCGCGCGACTGGAATTGATATGCACGTTGAACCTGCAATAATTCCGTCATCTCAACACCCATGTCTACGTTTGATTGCTCCAGGGTTCCTTGTTGGAGGGCAACCGCTTCACGAATTGGTGTTAGGATTTCCTCAATTGCCACACCTAATGCACCAAGGTTCTCCGGTAAAGCGATTAAGTTTCCACCTTGTTGCTCCATGAGCTGAGGACGGTTGATTTGAACAACGCCAAGGTTCCACACTTGCTCACCGTTATCGGTGTTTACTCGAACCTGTCCAGTTGGGGAGACACTCACTTCATTCGGAACTCCATTTACAATAATGGGTGCTTCGTTTTCATCTAATAGTGCATGCCCTTCACTTGTTACGAGCATGCTTTGAGTTTCGTTGAGAGGTGTCCAGCTTAGGTTACCATCTCGTGTATATTGAATCTCGCCTTCATTTTGTCCGGCAACTAGTACTGAAAAATATTGTCCCTCTGTTGTAAAAGCAAGGTCTAAGTCACGACCCGTTGACACAATGTTTCCTTGTTTTGAAACCATTTGGGATTGGACCACACCCGCTCCTGCTCCAAGGCGGATTCCATTCGGTGTATTTCGTCCCACTTCAAACTGTCCGTGAGGTTGATTGTTGAATTGTTGTGCTAGTAACTCGGTAAACGTTGATTCACGGCGTTTATAACCATTGGTCGAAACGTTGGCCATGTTATGGCTAATTGTATCCATTTTTTGTTGAAGCTGCGCCATTGTGTTCGCAGCTGTGATCATGGAGCGACTCATGGGCTTTCCCCCTAATCATTTTTATGTATAAGCGGATTTTTTCGAAAAAATTCCTATCCGATTCGTCCGATTTCATTTACAGCTTTGTCCATGCTCCGGTCATAAGCTTGAAGGATTTTCTGATTCGCTTCGAATGAGCGATAAGCTGATAGTAGCTCCGTCATTGTTTTGGCCGAATCCACATTGGATTGTTCGAGTGAACCTTGGTGGATGCCAAACTCAACACCCTCTTGTCCATACGCTAATGGCAGGGCTCCATCCTCTGTTCGGAATAATCCATTTCCATCTCTCATTAAAAGGTTTGGATCTTGAGCATAAGAGATTCCAAGACGGTTGGTAATATCGCTATTTTGTCGAAGGAATCCGTCTTCCGTTACTTGGAAGTTTGCATCGTTCACTTGGATTCGCTGGCCTTCGTCATTAAGCACAAAGTATCCGTGACCTGTTGTTAAAAAGCCTTCGGGATCAACGGTAAAATTCCCGTTTCGGCTGTAGTAAGTTTCGCCACTTGGGTGTTCGATGTTAAAGAATACAGAGCCTGCTTGTCCATCAACTTCAGGCATTACGCGGTTGGTCAGAGCAAAATCAGTTTGAATGCTCGTATCTCTAAGTGGACCTTGGATAAAATTCGGTGTCATTTCCTGTACATAAACACCCGTGTTAACCGCGCCAACTGGCCCTTGATTTGGCAACCGGAGGCCTTTTTCAGTAGGAACGTAATTGCCTGGCATCTTGCTGAGCAAAATATCCGGGAACGCACGTAACGACGCTTGATCCGCTTTAAACCCAGGCGTATTCACATTCGCCATATTATTCGTTAACATATCCGTGCGTCTTTGCTGTGCAATCATCCCTGTAGCCGCTGTATAAAACCCTTTAAACATCGTGTCCACCTCAATTTCTCATTAAAACTAGTAAACTAGTTCCATCCGTACAAAAGTCTTTCCTACTATTATAGTACATTTTTCATCAAGAAACATAAGAATTTCTGGCTATTTTGACAAATTTTGCGGGATTGGGGTGGTTTGGGGCGGTGGGACAGAGGGGACAGGAACCTCTGTCCCACCTCTGTCCCGCAGTGATGAAAATGTGGATTATAGTTTGGTTTGAGGATTTTGAGGGTTTTGGTAGCCGGGGTTTTGTTAATTAAGGGCCGGTTTTTAGGGGGAGAGGTTGGACACTTGGGGTTTTTCAGAACTTGGTCAATGGAATTCAGAACTCGCGTTACTTTTTTCGGAACTCACTCACCCTTATTCAGAACTCGCGTCACTTATTTCAGAACTCAACCAACCTAATTCAGAACTCGCGTCACCTTTTTCAGAACTCAACCAACCTAATTCGGAACACGCGTCACCTTTTTCAGAACTCAACCAACCTAATTCAGAACTCGCGTTACTTTTTTCAGAACTTACTCACCATAATTCAGAACTCGCCTCAAAAGCTATTTTCTGAAACTGGCAATTACCTAAAGTAACTACGATAACCTAAAAAAAGATGGGACAAGGTTCCTGTCCCCCTTGTCCCACTAGCGGAACACTCCCGACAGTCCTTCGTAAGTTTCTTTTGCTTCAGATAAAATGTTCTCTATCACTTCCGCCACAGTCGGGATATCATCAATCAACCCAATCGTCTGCCCGAGTGCAATGACTCCTTTGCTCACATCTCCTGACTGGAGGAGGTCTTGGTACGCCTCTCCGCGCAGGTACGGGAAGATTTCTTCGAAGGTTGCACCCTTCCATTCCATTTCGGCTACTCTCATTGAAGTCTCTGATTTCATAACTCGCGCAGGTTTCCCCAATGAACGTTTGACAATGACCGTGTCGTTTTCCGTGAGTTCGGGTAACCTCGACTTAATGTCCGGGTGCAGGGCCACCTCTTGCGTCGCTAGGAATCGGGTACCCATTTGCACTGCTCCTGCTCCTAGTGAGAGAGCAGCTAACAAAGAACGGCCTGTTGAGAAACCACCAGCTGCAATGACTGGAATTCCAAGTTCCCGAACTGCTTTTTGCACTAGGGTCAGGGACGTAACTTCTTCTCGCCCAGGGTGTCCGCCACATTCATAGCCGACCATAACAATCGCGTCCGCACCCATGGCTTCTGCTTTTTTCGCGAAACGGATAGAGGGTACAACGTGAACCCATTTCACTCCATTTTCTTTAAAAGCAGGTACGAATTTTTCGGGGTTCGCCCCAGAAGTAAAGATAATCGGAACTTTTGCTGCCAATGCAGCTTCCACGTATACCTCCATCGGCTGACGAATCCCGATCGCAATGTTCACGCCGAACGGGTTACTGGTCATCTGTCTTGTTTTTTCAATATCCTGTAGAAACTCAGTTGGAGAATCATAGCTTCCTGCGGTAATCAGACCGAGGCCCCCTGCGTTACTTACTGCCGAAACAAGTGGTGATGTTCCTAATCCCTGCAGCCCACCTTGGATAATCGGGTATTTTATATTTAAGAGTTTAGTAATCGTCGTTTCAAACATAATTGCCCTCCTGATAGAAAATGAATCGTCATTCATTTATATTCGGTAGTGAGACACCTTAATCCTTTATTTTTTGTAAATGAATATAAAAAGAGCCCAGGGATTGATGACCCGAGCTCTTCAAAGTGTTTATTTTATAAAAGCCAAAGTAATAACCCCGGAATAACAACCGCCACCGCCACCGGAATAGTCTGAATCAGTGTAATACTCGATGTTGTTAGCGACATGGATTGGAGTGGATTGGGTGCTTCTGAAAAGAGAAGGTCACCGACTCGGTCCATGGGTGTTTTTTGTGCTGGGAAATCTGGGACTGTTACATGAAATTGATCCATGAGATGTGAAAGTTCTTTTTCTTGATCAAATGGTTCTTTCGTTTCCACGGTCATCCACCTCCAATATTTTTTTCAGCTGTCCAATTGCATGATGTAAACGCGACTTCACGGTTCCCATAGGTATAGCCAGTACGTCTGCGATCTCTTCGTGCGTTAGCCGATGGTAGTAAGATAAAATGATGACGGCCCGGTGATCTTCTTTTAGCTTTTGTAAAGCGAAGCGCACATTGAGTTGGTCCACGATATCAATATCGCGGTGCTCCACGACCAGGAAAGGAAGGATTTTTTTTAGTTTGGCCCTTCGCTTCATCTTGTTAATCATTTTATTATAGGCAATTTGAAATAAGTAGGTTTTAAATGAAGCTTTTTGCGCATCGTACTTGTCTTTATCCTTTTGGATTTGTAAAAATGTATCCTGTACCACATCGATGCTTAGTTGTTCTTCATTGGTAAAACGGTATATAAATTGGTATAACGGCCCTCGGTACTGCTGATAGATCCACTCGAAGGCCGCCTCATCCCCCTGTTGAAACGCCTCTACATAGGCTCTATTTGTGTTCGAGCTCATGACTCCACCGCTCTTTAATTCCTTTGATCGTAATCGCCGTTCGGCTAATTAACCAACCGAAAGTGATTGTTGTAAACACAAATGCTTGATGCATGAAAAACTGCACGTAAGGATTCTCCACGTTTTCACCACTGGATACAAGAATGACGAGTACCAGAAAACAAGCGAATGAATAAACAGCAGCTATCGTATTGATCGTATCCCACCGCGTCCATCTGAAATAAATTTCTGTCTTCTGAAAATCCACTTTTCCATTTGGCTTATTGACGACCTTTCTCTGAAGTGAAATAATAACCCCCGCAAATACAATAGATAAAATTGCAACAACAATGGAACTAACAATCCAACCTGAAGCCATGTGTGACACCCTTTCCCTTTGTTCTTTTACTTCTTATACAATTGAAGACGGGGTTTGGTTCAAAGTTTTTTAAAAGTTTTTTAGAAATTGTGAAATAGGATGATTTTAGTGGTGATTCTTCTGGGTAGGGGCAGTATGTTCTCTGATAGGATAGTCTTTTTTTCCGATAGCACACGCACCTTTTCCGATAGACGCCTCTTCTTTTCCGATAGACGCCCCATCTTTTCCGATAGCACTCGCACCTTTTCCGATAGACGCCTCTTCTTTTCCGATAACACTCGCACCTTTTCCGATAGACGCCTCTTCTTTTCCGATAACACTCGCACCTTTTCCGATAGACGCCTCATCTTTTCCGATAGCACTCGCACCTTTTCCGATAGACGCCTCTTCTTTTCCGATAGCACACGCACCTTTTCCGATAGACGCCTCATCTTTTCCGATAGCACACGCACTTTTTCCGATAGACGCCTCATCTTTTCCGATAGCACTAGCACCTTTTCCGATAGACGCCTCATCTTTTCCGATAGCACACGCACTTTTTCCGATAGACGTCTCATCTTTTCCGATAGCACACGCACTTTTTCCGATAGACGTCTCATCTTTTCCGATAGCACTCACACTTTTTCCGATAGCCACCCACTCTCTGCCGATACCGGTTCACAAATATGCAATCTAACAGTTATTCAGCGATTACCCCCATAATCCAACCACAAAAAAACAGCAGAACCCCTCATCCTGCTGTCATTTCTTCCGCGCTGTTTGTTTACTTTTGATTTCTCCAACCCATTTGGACTGGAAGTAGTACCAGAAGACAATAGAGTATAGAAGGAATACAACAAAAATACCCCCGACATATCTTCCAATTTCCTCAGCAAGGAAAGGCATGCTCAGGATCAGGACTGCTGACGTCAATAGGTAAATGAAGAGGGCGTTGGCTGCCCTTTTATCGTTCGTGACACTTTCCTTTAACTTACCTAGGAGGAATAAATTTCCGGTTACTTTTGTGAAGATGGCACTAATTAAGAAGAATGCACCCAGTGCGTACGCGACGTTGAAAAACCAAGCTGGTATAAACATATTCGTCTCCTTATAGAAGAAACGGCCACCTCCATTGAGGTGCCGTTTCGTTTCATTTCGTTTTTATCCTAATTTTTTACGTGGGATGCGGCCCATTGTTTCAAGCATGATCCCTGTACCGATTGCTACACAATCCATTGGGTTTTCAGCCACTAGAACTGGAACTTTTAATTCGTTTGCAAGCAGGACATCGAATCCATGAAGAAGTGCTCCACCGCCTGTTAAGATGACACCACGGTCGATGATGTCTGCAGACAATTCAGGTGGCGTTCTTTCTAGGACACTCTTTGCTGCTTGGACGATGACATCCACTGATTCACGAAGAGCATCTGCAATTTCGTCGGATGTGATGGTAATTGTTCTTGGAAGTCCGGAAACCATGTCTCGTCCACGGATGTCCATTGATTCCTTACGAGAACCTTCCACAACCGTTGCGATTTGCAATTTAATATCTTCTGCTGTTCTTTCACCGATTAACAGCTTGTACTTACGTTTAATGTAGTTCAAAATGTCAGAGTCAAACTTGTCTCCAGCCATTTTAATAGAAGAAGAAGTTACGATGTCACCCATAGAAAGGACGGCCACATCTGTTGTTCCTCCACCGATATCTACAACCATGTTACCACTTGGTTGGAAGATATCCATTCCAGCACCGATTGCTGCCACTTTTGGCTCCTCTGCAAGCTCAACGTTCTTTCCGCCACTTTTTTCTGCAGCTTCTCTGATCGCCTTTTGCTCAACAGATGTAATGTTAGTTGGACAACAAATTAAGATTCTTGGCTTTGATAAAACACCTTTAACGTTTAATTTATGTATAAAATGCTTTAACATCGCTTCTGTTACATCAAAGTCCGCGATTACACCGTCTTTTAATGGACGAATCGCAACGATATTTCCAGGTGTACGCCCCACCATTCGACGGGCTTCTTCACCCACTGCTAATACTTTGTTTGTATTTTTATCAATGGCCACAACTGATGGCTCATTTAATACAATTCCTTTTCCTTTTACGTGTATTAGAACGTTCGCCGTTCCAAGGTCAATCCCAATATCCCTAGCAAACATAGCTCCCCAAATCCTCCTAACAACATTTACTAAACGCACCTTATCTTTCTAATTGTCTATTTTACCATAAAACGTATGACATAAGACATAGAAACATGGGAAATTTGACAAATTTTATATATTTCCGGGGAAATTTGTCGAATGGTTGAGGAATGTTGTTAGTTCTGGAGCGATGGATTGTAAATGAGGTAGCGTTATGGAGGCATTTCATTACATAAAAAATGCCCGAGCACTCACTCTCGGGCAGGCATTTCCTATGGTCGATGTGGGAATTCTCCGTCTAGTGCAATGATGAAGTTGAGACCTACATACGGTTGACGGTTATTGTGAGGCTGATTTCCGCCTGTAAGTCCTATGTTTTGAATGTTCATTTGCACATCCGGTGCAGTGGTTGAATACAAAGAGGATGAACCTCTACCTAAGTTTGACCAGGATGCTTCACTTGGATTACTCGTCGTAGGTGAAGAACTAGCTTTCGCATAGTGGTTATGATAGGGCATTTGTTGAGTAGTGATGGTAACGGTATTTGCTCCACCTCTATAACCTAATTGCCTAGGAGTTAATCCCGATCCACTTCCAGCATGCATAGGAGCTCTTCCCCTGAAATCCGGGAGCGCGAAAGTTGTTTTCCCGTCACCTCCATAAGTAACTCCTAATAATGAAAATAATGCAGTATTCTGTGAAATTGGGATGAGCTGTCCTTCACAAAAGGCCCAGCCCCTTGGAGCAAAATTCCCGGCAAACAATCTGATTTCCCCAATAAATTGGTCCATGTTAATCCCTCCTAATTCCTCGACGGAAATATTCCCTGTAGCGCAATACAATAATTTACTACTGTGTAAGGTTGTCTATTTTCATGTGGCGATCCATCACCGGTTGCGGATAGTGAGTTTGATGACATAGGTGTAGTTGGGGTTGCGGCAAATGGTTTCGTTGAAGATGCTGTCCAGACATTGTTGGTCAATATTGGAGTATTGGGCTCCCCATTTGATCCTGAGACAGTATGATTATGTGCTGGTATTTCTGAAACGGTTAAGGTATGTCTCTCTTCCCCTCCCATTTCACCCAGTCTAGTAGACTGTTGATCAGGGTGTACTGGAACTCTTCCATTTAAGTTCGGTAGACAAAAGGTGGTTTGCCCATTTCCACCATAGGTTGTTCCTAACAGGGCATAAAGCGCTTGGTTTTGTGCAATCGATAATGTCTGACCGTTGCATTGCGCCCAGCCTCTTGGCGCGTACGGTATAGAAAATGCTCTTACTTCTCCAAGAAATGGTTCTGACATGGTTAATTCCTCCTTTTAATTACTAATTCTGTGGCGGGTATACACCCCAGAGACAAATAATATAGTTTACAGCGAGTGATGGCATCAGATTGTCATGTGGTTGCCCTCCACCAACACTGCCAATTATTTGTGGATGCAATGTATTACTAGGATTCGCATCCGCTGAATATTGTTGATTTTTTGTGGCCCATGTTGCATCTTGAGGACTACCTAAATCCCCAGAATTAGGGCTCGCCATGACTTGGTGACTATGAGGTGGTAAATGAGTCGGTGAAAGAGTAACAGACTCAGTTCCTCCTCTTTCCCCTAGTGTGTATATGGTTCCGAATGTGCTTTGACCTTGATGAATCGGTAGCCGACCTCGCAAATCTGGAAGAGCAAAGTTTGTTTGGCCATCTCCTCCGTAAGTTGTACCGATGAGACTAAATAGAAGTTCATTTTCTGAGATTGATAAGAGTTGTCCATCACAAAAGGCCCATCCTACTGGTGCAAAATTCCCTCCAAAAATCCTAATTTCTCCAACGTAAGCTTCCATTTCATTCCACCCTTTTCCTTATTCCGCCCTAAGCGGTGTTGCGGCTTTTCCATTGCATTTTAATATATGGGACTTCTTCCTTAGCTAGTACAAATCCAAGTGTTTTATAGAATCTAATAGCGTGCGTATTTTCATAAAATACTTGGAGAGTAATGGATTCATATTTTTCCATGAGCGAAAGGAGAACTCTCCTTCCAATCCCTTTTGATCGGTGAGATGGTATAACAAAGACGTCCACCAAGTGAAGATTCTTGTCCCCCGCACTCATCATGAAGTGCCCGACCTTTTCACCCTTATCGAGCAAAATGTAGGTTTCTAGGTTGGGAAACTGACTTCGGTAGGCTGCTTGTCTTGTTTTAAATTGCATATGCAGAAACGTCATTTTTTCTGTCGTACTCCAAGGGAAATAAGAAACTTCAGCCCATCTTGTCTCCACAAAGTTATCAAATAAAAATAACTTATCCTCTTGCCCTACACAGGTTCGTATTTTTACCTCCAACGGCGTCTCTCCTAAGTATAGTAAGGCCGACAAAGGGATTCCTTGTGCCGGCCCTACGTGTTTTTAGTAATCTTTGAGTTTATTTAGGAATCTTTGTAAAACTGCAAGCAATTGCGATTTTGTTAAATGACCTTTTGGCATGATCTCACTGTTTTGATTTCCATAAAAGATTCCTAGTTTTACATTGACTGCTGCAGCTTCGCGAATCCATTGCGGTAGTAGCTCTGCATCTTTAAAACCTTGCAATGTCTTTTCAATTTCTGCTTCTTCTAATCGAATCGATACATTGGCAAGTTGCAATGCCCGATGGAAAATAACCATGGCATGTTCCCGAGAGATGACATCATCTGGCCTAAATATTTCGTTGTTATATCCCGTCACTAATCCATAATCTACAGCTGTTTGAATGTCTTTACTTCTTTGATCACTTGTCACATCTGTAAATGAAGAACCGTTGTCTCCCCAAATTCCTAGAATTTTGGACACCGCTATTGCAAATAAGGATCTAGATGTATCGGTTGGGTCATTTATTTCAGAAGTGTCTAAAATTCCTTTTGAGGCTAGCTCGTCGGAATTTGTGTCTGTTAAGAAGACCAATTTTCCATTCATAAATGTTTTGATTGTTGCGACTGTCCCGCTTTGTGTGTGTTCAAAGGAGGCCGGAACATGTCTTAAAGTTCCATCTGGCATTAACATGGCTGCTGAAGTTGGATTTACACCAGCTGGTAACGGAATGGTCATACTAACCGCTTGATCAAACTGGTGAATTTCCTGCTGCTCTCCACCTTTTTTATAAAACACTTCATACTGGACATCCGGGATGTAGGTTTCAACTCGATGGTTACCTAGTGCTTCTTGCACCTGCTCCCATACATCTTCTGGTGTTCGTTTTAGCTGAACCGTCACTTGAATCTCTGTTGGGTCTTCAAAGTATTCAGAGGCAGGGTCCTGTTGGAAGCTTTGGGTTGGAATCTGGTAGGTTCCATTTGGTGTTTTAAGTTGCAACGAGCTTCCTCTGGCCTGCATATTTCTTAGCATTTCTGGTAAAAATTCGGTTTCGATGTTGTCAAATTCCTCTTTTATTTCTAGGTCAATCATTTTATCTTCACTATCACTAAAAATATCTTCCTCAAAAGTGATGGTAAGGGTAGACTGACCATTCTCCATTCTTTGCGTTGTTTTCACTTGTTGATTGGTAGGCGAACCTCCCTCCATTACCTCTACCGGATTTCTTGGTGGAGGTGGTGGTACCCGATTGAGCACCGTTACCGTAGCAGGTTCAGAATAATCGGTTCCATCGAATGCTCGATAGGTAAATGTGATTCTTCCATAATTCCCTGATTGTGGTACAAAGCGGAATTGGCCAGTTGTCGCATCAAGTGTCAGATTTCCTCGTTCCGGCTCCTCTACAATTTCAAACGTAAGGGCATCCTCTTCGATATCATCCGCTGTTAGCATGCCTTGTACCGGGCGACTGGCTGTCGTGCTAAATTCTAGATCTTGAGCTACCGGTTTATCATTGACTGGATTCACATGTAGAGTGATGGTCGCCGGTTGTTCTGCAAAGTTGGACCCATCTGTACCGTTCCATGTAACTGTTGTATCCCCGTTCCAGTTCTCGTTCGGTGTAAAGGTTAGATTTGTAATCTCTGAGATAGCTATTTCTTGGTCTACTGTGATTTCCGTCTCGTCTATTTGGAACACACCATTCTCAGGAAGAGATAGAATTTTTATCGTTTGTAATGGGGTTCCGTCATCATTTGTAAAGTCAAAATCCTCTTCTTTAAACGTGTACATGTGGTCTTCATCCCAGGCTACTGTTTTTTCATGAAGGACTGGGACTGATTTATAGATGATTGCATCGGATAGGAGGGTCGTGTTGTTTGCTCCATCTCTTAACTCCACGTACACTACTTTTTCTCCATAAGTGGAATCATCTAACTGCCATGATTTTGTTTCCACTGCCGACTCCCATGCACTCCACGTTATCTGGTCGTTTGAGAATCTCATCTCAATTTCCTGAACCCCTATATCTGCAGAGGTGAGCTGTAAGTCGACCGTTGGGCGTAGAGTTTCCGCATCTCCGTTATTTACGGAGATGGTGCCGGTTGGTGGTGTTTTATCTAAGGCGAAGCTTGCCGTTGAGAAGTTCCCGGCTTCATCTGTAACGATGATGTTGTATTCGCCTTCATCTGAAATCGTTGTACCATTGGTAAATGGCTGACCATTCAGCGTTGCTGTTCCTTCATTGAAGGAAATGGTCACATTTTCATTTACCTTCTCCCCATCAAGTACTCCGGTTATATTCGGTGGTGTCGTATCTAGTTTGATCGTGTCTTGGTAGACGGACACATTATCAAGAGCGTCACGAAGCTCCATATAGACTGTTTTATCTTCGTCACCAGCCGACAAAGTCCAAGAATGTTCACTTATTGCATCCGCCCAATCACTCCAGTTAACCGTGTCATTGGAGAAGCGCATTTGTACTGGTCCGTTGATGTCATCACTAGTGGTGGCCAGGGAGACATTTGGATTATTTGTCCAGATAGCATTGTCGTTAATGACGATGGTTCCTAGTGGCCCGGTTGTATCCAGTTCAATTCGCGACATAAATTTGTCCGTGTTTCCTACATGGTCTTGGAGCTCAACATAGACCGTTTTTTCGCCGTCCCCATCTGTCAGCTGCCATTCTTTGAACATTGCGTAAGGCTCCCAGTCACTCCATACATTGTCTTCGTTTGAAAACCTCATCTGGATAGGAGGGTGTGGATCATCGCCTGTTATCGTTAGCTGCACAGTCTGGTTGTTTGTTAGATTCTTACCATCATTGATTTCAATAGCTCCAGTTGGCGGGGTTTTATCAATAAGGAATTGTCTAGTTGTAATGTTTCCTGCAGGGTCCATTACAACAAGGGTGTACTCGCCTTCCTCGTCTACTGTTGTTCCACTTACAAATGGTTGATCGTTAAGAGTTGCTGTTCCTTCGTTAAAACTAATGACATATTCTGTGTTGGTCATGCTACCGTCCGTAACACCGGTCACTACCGGTGGTGTCGTGTCTAGAATGATGGTGTCTGACACTGTTGATGTGTTACCAAGGGTGTCCTTCATTTCTACGTAAACGGTTTTTTCACCGTCAATTGTCGATAATGTCCAGTTTTTTGTTGCAGAAGATGATTCCCAATCTGACCAATCGACCTCATCATTCGAATATCGAACGTCGGTTACACCACTTGGATCTACTGATGTCAGTGTTAGAGCTACGTCCGGTGTATTGGTGTAGTTGTTCCCATCGTTGATGGTTATGGTCCCTGTTGGTCCGGTTGTATCTAGGATTATGGAAGCTGTAATGGATTCAGTCGTATTCCCTACGCTGTCCCTTAACTGTAGGTAAACCGTCTTTTCTCCATCCCCCGATAACAGGTTCCAGGCTCTCGAAGTGTTATAGCTTTCCCAGCTGCTCCAATCTGCCTCGTCATTGGATATCCTCATCTGTAAAGGTCCATGATCGTCCGTTCCACTAATGGTTAGCTCCACTTGTGGGTCATTCGTTCTTTCATCGTTTTGATTGATTACGAGTGAGCCGGTAGGCGGTATTTTATCAATGGTGAAAGCTAGACTTGTAGTGTTTGAAGCTAGGTCTTTCACAGTTAACGTGTAGTCCCCACTATCTTTTACCTGGTGTCTGGTTGTGATTTCGGTTCCATTCAATAGGGCGGTTCCTTCATCGAACTGAATGGTGACGTCTGAAGCCGTTACATCCCCATCTGATATCCCTGTTATCACTGGTGCAACAGTGTCTAATATGATGGTTTGCTCGATTGGGGTGGACTCTAATCCGGCTTGGTCTCGGAGTACCATTTGGATGGTTTTTTCCCCTTCTCCGTCTGGTAAAATCCAAGCTAGGTCAGCTGTCGTGACTTCTTGCCAATCTGTCCACGTGCCCCCTTGGTTCATAAACTTTACGTCCAGTGGTCCGTTTGCATCCTGGGAATCTACTATTCTGATCGAAACATATGGGTTATTGGTGTATTCATCCCCGCCGTTTATTTCGAAATCCCCAACCGGAGCTGTCGTATCGAGAATAATACTGTCATATACAATCGTTTCATTTCCTGCAGGATCCACAGCTTTTAGATAAATCGATTTCGTTCCATCTTGACCAGTAAGGGTGGTGGAAGACTCAAATGGCTGCCAGTTTGTTTGGTCTGTAGAGATAAACTGATTAACTGGGCTATTGGTGTCTGTTGCTGTTGCCGTAATGGTCACAGTAGGATTCGTAGTGAATTCGGCATTGTTGTTGATCACAACTGTCGCCTCCGGCTTGGTTGTGTCTAGGATGATGCTGTCACTGGTGTTGGTGACATTGCCCACTTCATCTCTTAGTTCAATTTGAATGGTCTTTTCACCATCTCCTGCTGATAAATCCCATTCCGCTACATTTGATACAGGTTGCCAGTCAGCTGCCCAGGCGTTATCTTCATTTTTTATTCGCATCTCAACAGCGCCTCTAAGGTCTGTTCCTTCAACCACGAGTGATACGGTCCCGTTTTTGGTGTAAAGGTCTTCATCGTTAATCACGACTCTTCCAGTAGGCGGTGTTTTATCAATAGTAAATGATACGGTGGTAGTGAGACCTACCTTATCCGTTACGATGACATTGTAAATGCCGTCTTCTGATACCACATGGTTATTACTAATTGGAATTCCATTCAAATCAGCGGTTCCTTCATTAAAAGAAATGGTCACATCATCTTTAGTTTTGAATCCGTCTGTAAGTCCATCTAGCACTGGCGGAGTCGTATCCAGTTCAATCGTGTCAGAGGCCAGACTAATGTTCCCTGCGGCATCTTTTATTTGAACGGAGACTGTTTTATCTCCATCCCCAGCTGGTAACGTTACCTCTTTTTCAGAGGAAAATGGTTCCCATTCTGACCAATTGTTCTCAGTTGCTGCGATTCTCATTTCAAGCGGTGGATTGGCATCAGTTCCACTTATAGATAGCGTCACATTCGGACTACTAGTTGCCTCTGTCTCACCATTGATGGAGACCGCTGCTGTTGGGTTTGTTTGGTCCAGGGTGATTTGGGCTGTCTGGGTAATAAAGTTGCCTGCTTCATCTTGGATTTTTAAATGGACTGTTTTTGTTCCGTCTCCAAGCGGAAGAGTCCAATCGTATGTTCCAGTGCCATTCACGGTTTGTGCGGTTGACCAATTGTCTCCGTCATCGGAAAACTGAATTGTAACGTTACCGTTCAGATTGTCCGTTGCCTCGTAGGAGAGCTCTACCTGTTCATTGTTTGTGATGGTGGCTCCATTGTTGATGGATATTGCTCCTGATGGCGCTGTTTTATCAATCGTAAAGGTTGCAGAGGACTGATTTTCTGCTTCATCCCAAACTACGATTGTGTAGGTTCCTTCCTGTGTGATTGTTTCTCCACTATCGTAAGGATCCCCATTCAAGAAGGCAGGGCCATCTGAAAAATTGATGGTTACATTTCCATTCGTCACTAGACCATCTGTTACACCTGTAATAGTCGGATTAGTTTGGTCTAGGACAATTGTATCGTCGATTGTAACTATATTTCCTGCAGCATCTTTCAACTGCATATAAATGGTCTTCGGTCCGTCTCCTGCGGGCAAGTTCCATGTTTTTTGACCGCTTAATGCACTGAAGTCCTCCCATGTTGACCAATCTACATTGTTGTCTGAAAACCTCACTTGTATTGGTTCATGGTCGTCTTCTCCCGTGATGGTTAGGGAGACTTCGGTTTTGTTAATAATGGTTTTGGAATTTTCGATAGTGACAGTACCAGTTGGAGCCGTTTGATCTAGTGTGATTACATCCGATATTTTCACGGTGTTTCCAGCTTGGTCACGAAGTTCGACATAGACCGTTTTGTCCCCATCTTCGTCTGGGATGGTCCATGGTTTTGTCGTTGTGAACGGTTCCCATACTTCGTCAGAAAAGGTTTCATTATTGGAAATGCGCATTTCCGAAACGCCATTTTCATCATTAGCATCAATTGACAGGGTAACCTCTTGTGTATTGACTAGATTCGCATTTTCATTGATTTGGAGACTTCCAGTTGGATTCGTCCGGTCCACAATGAAATTGATGGTAGTCATGTTGCCCGCCTGATCTTTTACGATTAAAATATGCGGACCTTCTGTTGTGATGGTTGTTCCGCTTACAAAAGGCTCACCATTTAGAGTAGCGTTCGTTTCAGTAAAGGTTGGAGCTGCACTCCTCACCTGGGCACCCTCTGAAATACCGGTAATACTCGGTGCCACGCGATCAAGTATGATGGTTGCTGAAATTTCATTAGAAATATTGCCAGCTTGGTCTTGAAGCTGCATAAAGACCGTTTTTGTCCCATCTTCCCCTGTTAGCTCGAAGGTCTTGGTTGTCGTAAAGGCCTCCCACACTTCCCAGCTTAGTGAGTCTTGTTTAAACCTCATTTGAGCTGGTTGGCCTTCTGCTTCAATGGTGATGTTTACAGCAGGGTTATTTGTATGCGTTCCATTTGTAAACTCGATGGTTCCCGTTGGGGCCGATTGATCTAAGGTGATGGTTGCTGAATACGTTTCACTCTTGTTCCCCGCCTCGTCTTGAAGCTGCATGTATACGGTTTTTTCTCCATCAGTTTCTGACAATTTCCAAGTTTTACTATTACTTATTGGTTGCCAGCTTGAACCAGTCCAGTCGTCTTCTTGGTTAGAGAATCGGACTTGTGTTGTGTCTGTGGGGTACGAATCGATATTTAAAGTTACGTTTCTACTGTTAGTTACGCTTAAGTTGGAGTTGATTGTGAAGGTTCCTGTTGGTGGGGTCTGATCTAGTGTGATGGTATCTGAGTAGGTTGGTCTGGCGAGATCATCTGTTTTTCCGTCATACACCTTGTAGTAAACTGTTTTTGTCCCGTCTCCATCGGTTAATGTCCAAGGTTTGGTTGATTCGAAAGGTTCTCTTGGGCTCCAGGTAACATTGTCATTCGAGAATTCAACTTCAATAGGGTCATTTTCTGGGTCGGAAGCTGTTAGGTGTAGCTTTACTTCTTTACTATTGGTGAATGGTACATCATTGTTGATTTTGATTGTACCTGTTGGTGGACTGTTGGATTGGTATGTGATTTCTAGGTGAGGTACATCAGTTGGTGTAATTTCTCGACCAAAAGCTTGTTTCTCTATTGCCTTTTTATCCATAAATACTACTAATGACTGATAGAAATTACTTGGATCCGTTGTTGAGTCTCTCCCTTTTAGCAACAAACTGATCACTTGATCGTTATTTGCTAGTTGTTCTAATACATGACTTGTTATGTCAATCTTTATTATTTTATAGTTTTCCGTAGTATCCTCGTCTGGCACCTGGATATTTGCGATTTTTGGAAGTATAGGTGTAGGCATAGGGGTATGTTCTTCTAACCAAGCATCGCTGGTTGTCTCGTATATATCAATATAGGCAGGTTCACTATCATTAGTCTCATTTATTTCAACTATTGGTATTACCAATTTAGCATCTTGGATGACTCCAGCAATATTAGATCCAGACATATCAAATTTTAATGCAGCTGTGTAAACATATCTCTCCCCGAACCAATTCTCAAAACCTACAACATGAATATTCGGTTCGTTATAAGAAGAATTATCCCACCCATCTGGATAATACGTTCCATCGTGGGATACATCTTCTGTTACGGTTATCGTGGCAGTATCCACACTGGAAGTCATTACTTCTTCAGCTTCAGCCTGATTAGGAATCATCCAGCCCGCCGGAAAAACAAGCAACAACGCAACTAGCAAATGAAATCCTTTCCTCAATTCACTCCCCCCTTTCTTCTTTTTTAGTTTTTTCTAGCAGGATATCATATACGAAAAAAGTCCCGTTTATGACAATTTTCCCTTTATTAAGTTACTCAAGTTTACGAGATAGCACAATCGTTTTCTTTCGACAAAATTTACGCTTTTTAGTAAAAATAGAGACTTTATACCTATTTTATTGTATGAAAAAAGGCCCTCTTTTTTAAAAGAGGGCCTTTAAATACACATAAAAGCGGATGAAAGTGGGTTAGGAATTTTTCCATAACCTACTTCTAAAAATCATACTTTATACCTATTCGTTACTGTAATTGATCTGGCTTCGATATATTCGTCAGCGCTCCACCAGCACTTTCGTTTGATTGCTCACGAACAGCTAAGTCACCAAGTGCTACAATCCCAACAAGTTGACCGTTTTCTACTACTGGTAGGCGGCGAACTTGATTTTGAGACATTAGAGCTGCCGCTTCCTCAAGGGATGCATCAGGGCTACATGTTACAACATTATGAGACGCAACTTGAGAGATGCTATTTTGGTGGCCAGCGATACCACGGATAGCTAGGTCACGGTCTGTTACCATCCCAACTACTTGGCCATTTTCCACAACTGGAAGGGAACCTACATTTAACGATTGCATTTTTTGTGCAACAGTTTCTAAGTTATCTTGGTTTGAGCAACTTTGAACATTTGTAGACATGACGTCACGTACACGCATAGGAAAAATCCTCCTTTTGATAAAATAACATGTATATTATGTGGAGGATTTTTGGAAATATACTATTTTGGATTGGAAATGTGGTTTTGGTGGGGGGAATGATGGTTTAAGGGTGATGAAGTGCCGGTTAATTGGGGGTTCTGTATCACTTGGTTCATACTTTGGCTGTAATTTTCCTATTTACCTTGGGAATGGGGGGCGTTTTCGGAACACAGAGGCTTCTTTTCGGAACTTAGTTCACTCGATTCGGAACTTAGTGTACTATTTTCAGAACTCACTCCACCTTTTTCAGAACTTAACTCTCTCTTTTCAGAACTCACACCATCTTTTTCAGAACTTAGCTCTCTCTTTTCAGAACTCACTCCACTTTTTCCAGAACTCATCCCACTGGGACACTAAACCTGTCCCCTCTGTCCCAGCCAACTGGGACACCAAACCTGTCCCCTTGTCCCAAAGCAAAAAGCCCAGCCGAAGCTGCGCCTTTTGTTAGACTGGCTCTTCTTTTTTGTACTTGAGTTTGGTTGCTTCCCCTCCGCGCAGATGGCGGATTGATTTATGATAGTCCAAAATTTCCTTTACTTCGTTGGCTAGGTCTGGATTGATCTCTGGAAGCCTTTCCGTTAAATCCTTATGAACGGTACTTTTGGATACGCCAAACTCTTTCGCGATGACGCGAACTGTTTTCCTCGTCTCCACGATATACTTACCTATCTTGATTGTTCTTTCTTTGATGTAATCGTGCACACCACTCGCCCTCCCTAAATTGGATGTGAGAAGTGTGAAATGAGACTCGCTTTCACTTGGACTAAGTACTTCTAATCCCGCATAAAGGTTACATGTTTCTCGTCCATCTGCAATTTCTAGCAGACGAAGCATCGTGTGTGTCTCTAGGTTTAGTGTATGTACTCTTTAGAGGCTTCTTTTTCGTCTATTCATTTTTATGCGGCAGAAAGAATGAACCTTCTGTGCCTACAACAAATAATCATGTCTCCAACTTGATCTAGGTGTCTAATAAACGCGCTCACCTCAAACACTCTCGTGAAACTTTGAGTTTGTAACAGTTTATTAGCTTGGATACGGGAATATGCACAAATTAACCAATAAGGACAAGGTGTACAAGCAATTTTGTACAAAAAATTATTATTCAGCTTTTTTACCGTTATTGTGGCATTTTATAATAATTTATAAAATATGGATATTACAGTATGAATATGACTATGTAACACAATATTAATATATAAATTGTTTTTTATATGTTATGATTTCTGATGATAATAAAACTATTATAAATATTTTAATACCGTATTGGAGGTTACGTTATATGTTTAACGAGAGAGATGCCTTAAAACTCCGCCTCGAGCAACTAGCTGAACAAGAAGAACGATTTTTAAAACTATTTCGTGAGGAACGTGAACTGATTTTCACTAAACTACGAGAATTGGATACAAGCGAGAAACCGGTGAAAACAGAAGTTGTAGAGAAAACACCTGTTGATCCAGAACTTACTGAGGTTGTAAAACCTGCTCCAACACCTGCTAAAAAAGCTGCACAACCGAAGAAATCATCTACTCCTAGCCCACAAGGTAATAAAAGAGGTAGAAAGCCAACCGTTACACCTGAAAAAGAAGCAGCTATTGAAATTTTAAAAATGCATCCTGAAGGAATGAAAGGTGTGGACCTGCAACGTGCTGTTGAAGAAGCAACTGGCTCACCGATTGCAAACATGACGACCTTCATGAAGTCCGTTGAAAACCTAGATCCAAACGTGCAAAAACCAAGTCGCGGAACCTATATCTACGCGAATACAGATACTCCATTTGGTGAATTTTAATATATCAATCAACTTAGATAAGCCATTTTTCATTTATTTTTGAATGAAAATATGGCTTTTTTTATAAAAGCTAAATCCTATTTTTCTTTTATCAAATGATTTTTTTCCATAATTGTGTAACTATGGAAACAAACCTTTCGTCTAACTCGTTAGAAAGACATAAAGGAAAGGTGACATTACATGAAGAAATTAGGATTAGTAAGCCTTACAGCAATGGCATTGATCATCCCTTCTACCTCTGGCTTTGCTGCTGTCGATGCCAATTGTGGCGAAGGAAATGGTGAAGTAACGTGCCTGCAAGTACCTGTTAAAGACCTTGCTACAGAAGAAAAAGCTTATCAATTTTTACAGGAGCATTATATCTTCTATGGATATGCTGATGGAGAAGCACATTTAGATCGGCTCACTAATCGTGCACAGGTAGCTGTCACTCTGCAACGGATGTTCAGCCTTCAAGCACCAACTAAATTAGCTGATGGCCCTAACCCAAATCCATATAAGGATCTGGCTTATCACTGGGCAGCCGACGATATCCATGCTGTTCACGAAGCAGGCTGGATGAAATATGATGGCGAAGAATTTAAACCGAACCAAACCATTACTCTCCAAGAATTAGCCGAAATCCTTGTAAGAGTAGCAGAACTTAATACCGGTGAATATGCTTCCATATGGCTACCGGCCGATTCCGAGTATCAAGATGATCTTGCTGCTGCTTTAACGGAAAAATTAATTAGAGGATCAGACGACTATAAAGCGGAAGCCACTCGTGGTGACTTAGCGTTTGCGCTGAACCAACTGTACCACTATATGTTAGAAAAGGAGCCTAGTTCTGTTATGAGCGCATTAGTTCCTTCATTAAAAGTTGAACAAACCGATGACAACTGGTCTTGGACATTTGATATTAAAAACCAATCTGAAGACGTCCAAACTGTAGCTTTTTCATCCGGACTCAATTTTGACTACATTCTTTACAAGGATGGGAAAAAAGTTGAACAATATTCTGATGGAAAATTCTTTATTATGATTTATAAAGAACAAGAGGTAGGAAAAGGAGAAGGACTGAACTACAAAGGGGTCTTCTCTGATCTAGAACCTGGGGAGTACACACTTGAAACCTGGTTAGTAGCCAAAGGTTGGCCTCAGGTTAGAGATAAAGTGTCATTTATAGTAGAAGAATAGGTGGTATTGCTCCGAAGCCTTGTTGGCTTGGGGGCTTTTTCCCATTCTTCATCCATGTTGAACAACCTGTGCAAGAAAAGGATGTCTAAGGCTAGATTTTCACACATTATTTTCACAATACCGAAAACGAGTATTTTTCTTGAAAATATGGTAGTCTATAGGTAATATAATTTTCTTACATTTTTCCAATCATGTGGTTTACTGGTTACTTATTCTGGGTACTAATGTCATAAGACTTTTGTGACCTGCGTCATAAAATGATACTTTATTACGAATACATGTAGTGAAACTGCTTCATGACGGAACAGTACCGATGACTTTTGGCCTAATTTCAGTTGTTCTGGACAGGTTAGAACGCTAAAAGCATATAGTTAATTCAGGGGACCACCTATCACCTTTCCCCTCTACCATTTTAAAAAAATACTGTTTTTCGATTCAAAAGCAGGATTCCAACGTGCGGTCAATAGCCGAATTTACACAATAATTACCCCAATATTACAAAATTATTTCATAAATTTTACATATAATCATACTATTATTCTAGTTCATTCGACATTATTCTATTTATTATTTTCATAGATATGGTATAATCGACAATATACTCCATAAGGGTGGGTAGCTATGAGCAAGGTTGATGAATATCAGGAAATCAATAATCTCCTAAATGAGTTTATACAATCTATTCACTTTTATGAAAAAGATGAGGCTTGCACTTTTTATGAGCATTTAAAAGATATTGACACAAGTCAACTTGATCAAGCAACTTTAGATAAGTTAGAGTTGTATACTTTTAGATACTATACCTTTATCCATGATTACAGTAATGCATTGGAAATAATGAATAAACTACATACACGGTATGACAGTATGGACGAAGAGGACCAAATTTTATTTAATACTTACGAAGGCATTTATAAGGTATCCCATGAGGATATTGAAATTGGGATAGGAATCTTTCAAAAGATAATTGATGAATATGATGACTTACCAGGTATAGTAAAAAGTGATTTATACTATCACCTTTGTTGGGGATACGTCTATCTAGATGATTATAAAAGATCAGTAGTATTTGGTAATAAGGCCCTTGATCTTTACCTGGGTGAATTTAACTTATTGAGAATTATTTATACTCAAATGTTGTTAGCCATTTCTCACTTAAACCTTGGTTTTTACAATGAAGCTGAGGATATTTACAAACATCTTATTCGCAATACCAAGATTCTAAGATTAAATAAACTCTTACCCCATATTGAGTACAACCAGATTGCTGCATTAGTAAAGGCTGGGAATTACTCTAAAGCAATAAAGAACACACAGAATTTGTTAAAAACTTTAGATAAAGATGAAGAATTATACATTAAAACCCTCCTTTCATTGGCGGAAGCTAAAATAATGAACAGAGAGCTTTCGGATATTGAAGAGTTAATAGAATTAGTTAAAGAAAGAAGTAGTAGAAAACAAGCTTTCGAAAAATATGAACTACTTTCCAATTACTACGAGAGAAAACTGGCCAGTGAATATGATGCTTATAAATATTTAATTGATAAGCTCGCACCTTATTTATTAAAAAATAAAGAGAAAAAACTCCTTCTTGATTTAACAAGAATGATGGGAGATTACTTTATTAAACAGAGAAACTACGAACTGGCTTCAAATTATTATGAACTTAACCTATCACTAAACTAGCTTATCCTTTCTCCTAGAATACATTTAAAGGGGGTGAGAATGTGAAAAAATTATTAGGTGCAATCCTATTAGCTGCAGCAATCTTTGCTATTTCCTCTTATTCAACAAATAATGAAATTGCAGGAGGAGGCGGTACTTCTCTACCTCCACCAGGTGCAACTATGCAGACTATGAGTATGAGCATTGATATGTAAAATGTTATGGGAAGTAACTAAAAAAGTTACTTCTCTTTTTTTATTTTAGTTTAAAAAAGAGGTACCTCATATGCCGGCACCTCTTCCCCTACCTTTTATTATTCCTTCCCAACATCAAAATAACCACAATCGCCAAAACCCCTACAACCATTAAGGCAAGAGAATACCAACGACTAGTCCCTCCTGCCTCAGCAGAAAGCAAACTAATCCCCTGCTGTATGACCGTAGTTTTTCCCTCTTGATCGCCATTACCCATTTCAATAGAAATAAGCTGAAAGACATCATACCAAATAAAGATTGCAACAGGTATTAGGATAATCGTAAGACTGATTTTCACGATTTTCATAGAGTACATCTCATTTCAAAAGTGTACCTGGAGTTCTTTTTCTCCATTACTGCTCTCCCCTATTCAGCATCCAAACATTCAATCGCTAATCGAATCGCACTCTCCAAATCTCGTTGCGACCAGCTCGGCATTCTTTTCTTTCCTTCCACCACAAGATCATGGGAAGCCGGAATGTGAATGAAGCCCGCTTGCATGTTAAGACCTTCTGTTTTCAGATGGTGAAGCATCGTGTACATGACATTGTTACAGAGATATGTTCCCGCGCTATTGGAAACATTTGCAGGATATCCGTTTTCTTTTAATAGATTGACCATTTTTCGAACAGGAAGTGTTGAAAAATACCCATCTTGACCGCTGTCATCTATTGGGGAATCCTCAAGTGCCACTCCATTGTTATCTGGTGCACCGTCGCGGATATTGATCGCAATTCTTTCAGGTGTTACTGCATCGCGACCAGCTGCTAGCCCTAGGGATATGACTGCGTCTGGTTTTACATCATGAAATGCCTTCATTAACTCAACTGGAGATTTCTCAAAATCAACTGGGAGAAGAACGCTCTTAATCTTATATGCTCCTATTGTTTCTCCGTCTAAACTCTTAGCAATGCGCTCAGTCGGATTGATGGGCATTCCTAAGAAGGGTTCGAATCCTGTAAGTAAAAGTGTTTTCATTGTATGTGCCCCGCTTTTCTCTTTTTCTTTTATTTTAACATGTAGGGCAAGGGGGATGGGGGTTAGCTTTTCGATAGATTCAATACGGAGGACCACCGCAGTTAAAGAAAATTAGTAGTAAAATGGATTTTTTGTTATTTGAGCTTTTGAATTTTATAGAAGTTCCGGTTGTTGTTAAATACGCTGGATTTTTGTAGTAATTAACTGACATTCAACACACCGAATGGGACAGCAAACCTGTCCCCTCTGTCCCACAAAAAAAAGAACCCCCACCTTCTCAGGCAAGAGTTCTTCTTCCATTTTATGCGTTATTTTGACCGATGGAAGCGTCTGGAGATTCTTCTTGATCTTCACCAGCGTCGTCTGTGTCTTCAGCAGTATCGTCTGCTTCACCAGCTTCGCCTTCGCTATCATCGTTTTCTTCACTCTGACTGTTGTCTGCATTTTCGTCAGCTTCTTCTTCAGGAGCTGTTGTTGGTGTTGTAGCCATTTCAGCCACAGCACTTAGAGACTGGCCGAATGCTTTTTGTGGATCTACAGCGACACCATCTACTCTCACTTCAAAGTGAGCATGTGTACCTGCTGCTTGATTCAATAGACTTTGACCAGCTTTCGCTAAGACTTGTCCTTGCTCGACTTGGTCGCCAACCTCAACTTGGATGTCAGTCACAGACTGATACATTGTCACAACGCCTTCTGCATGTTGGATTTCAATAACATTCCCGAGTTCTGCGTCTTCGCGGACAGCAGATACTTGTCCAGCCATAGATGCAACTACGTTAAAGCTTTCCCCGTTTTCCATAGCTAGGTCAATTCCTTTGTTTGGACGGAATTGGTTATTATAGAATACGAGTGCACTTTCTTGCTCTTCCTTAGAAGCATCTGCGCTCCAGAATCCATTGACTACTTTTGCTTCTTCCGGATTTTCAACTGGCCATACGAAGTCTTCTAATAGTGTATTAACTACTACTGAATCCCCGTCGTTTTCAGTTACCGGATTCTCTGTGTCTGCTGGATCCTGTGCAGCGTCATCTCCTGTTGAGGAGAACCAAACCACTGCTGTAAGTAGTAATGCTGCAGCTGCGATATAGACTGCGGGAAAAATCCATTTGTTTTTGCGTTGTGTGCCAGAGTTTTGAGAAGGTCGTTTCTTTTCTTCCTCTCTCATTTATCATCACCTCAGCAATCAGTCTGAACAGATGTGAGAATTTATATACCTATCTTGTAAAAAATTTTTTTGGACTTAGTTTTCGACAAAATTTATAGATTATGCATGCTTCTGAAAAAAATTTTTCAAAACAGGTTGGGAGGCTTCATGCTACAATATTGAACAGAAAGGAAGTGTGCCAGTTTGAAACAGGTTCTTCGCTATTTACTGATCGTATCTCCTTACCTTTACATGGGGTTCATTTGGGTATTATCCAGTCTCCCTCACGACGCCATCGTCCGAGTTAGTGATGATGAGTTTGACAAGCTATTTAAGGAATCTCTTCATTTAATAGAGTTCGGGATTCTATACATATTGGCGGTTGTATCTTTATTGATGGTAGATCGCTTAACTCCAACGACCAATCGGTGGGCAGCAATTGTAGCGGCATTATACGGAGTGGTGGATGAACTTCACCAAGCAACGGTGCCTTACCGTTCGTTTCAAGTGATTGATATTGTGAAGGATTTTATCGGTGTCTTTGTGTTGTTCCTGTTTGTGAAGAATACTATTTTTAAACATCCACCTAGGCAGCCAGGGAAGTTATTATTATCCTTGCAGTTGTTCTTATTAAAAAAGAAGAGCCGGTTACGATAGTTGTAAACGGCTCAGTGCGTAATCGGAATATGATGTGGGACAGTGAACCTGTCCCCTCTGTCCCATCGGACTCAACATGTATTAGAATGGGAAGTGGGACACTAAAACCTGTCCCCTCTGTCCCACACCATGTATTGTTTTAGGAATGGGTCTGCTGGTGATATGGTTACGCCCTTGTAGTAATGTTTGATGATTTCTTCATATGTTTTGCCTTGTTTGGCCATTCCGTTTGCTCCGTATTGGCTCATTCCAACTCCATGGCCGTAGCCTTTTGTTGTGACTACGATTTCTTTTCCTTTTAATGTCCAGGTGAAGTCAGAGGATGGTAGTTCTAATAGCTCTCTTACTTCACGTCCACTTAGTGTTTTTTCTCCAATTTTAACGGTTTCTACTCGTTGACCTTTTGTTCTGGATACAATGGTTCCGATATTATCACTTGAAATGGTGACTCCTAGCTTCGTTTGAAACTCCTGAACGGAAAATGTTTTTTCCTGACTATACTTAGGGGATTCTGTATCCCAAGGACTTTCTACACTTCTTAAGTAAGGAAAGTCATTTTGCCAGTAATCCTCAGAGTTCTCGGTGTAGCCGTTAGATGTTGAGAAAAAGGATGCTTCGATGGGCTTGCCATCATAGGTGATGACTTGGCCTGCCGTTTCCGCAACGGCTTGGCGGATTTTTTTAATCTTCCAGTCATAGTCTTCTCCCCATTGTTTTTTCAAATCATCTAGATCTTTAAAAACTTGGTGGGAAACGGTGTCTGACACATTGGCTCCTGACGGTAATCCTTCTGTTTGACCTTGCATCAGCTGCCTGACCACGTAGGTTCTGGCCGATAAGCTCTGGGCTTTTAAGGCTTCCATTTCGAAATCAGCCGGCATTTCTGATGCCACCACACCAACAATGTATTCCTCAAGCTGGTGCTTCTCAATTTCCTCTGAGGCTGTACGGTAGACAGCAACTTCGACAACTGGTCCATCTAGTTGGGCAGTCCAATCTTCTGTTGGCTCGTTAGTAGAGTCGTCTGCGAGTTCTCCACTGGCCTTTTGACCAAAAGAAGGTAGGACAAGCAAGGTGGGAATGAGTAGGATCAATAAGCTTACTACGGTTAAAACTACGACAATTGATTTCCAATCCTTCATTTTTTAGCCTCCGTACTCTGGTAGTCTTGGTCGTTTATTCAATTTTTAAACTTCCTACACTCCATATGTATGGGGGGCCAGGTCGAAATATGACAAGTTTCTATTGTAAATAATAGAGTTAGTAGAGTTGGTTTTCTTAAGGAATTTGGGGAGGGATATCGGAAAACTTGGGGTGGCCTATCGGAAATTTTTACTCCGCTATCAGAAAAGTTGAGCGTCCTATCGGAAACTTTCGCTCGCTATCGGAAAAGCCGAGTGGTCTATCGGAAATTTTCGCTCTGCTATCGGAAAAGTTGGGTGTTCTATCGGAAATTTCAGCTCCGCTATCAGAAATGTAGGTTGTTCTATCGGAAATTTTGACCCTTCTATCGGAAAAGTTAGGCGTTCAATTGGAATTCTCACCTCCACAATCAGAAGAAGTGACCACAAAAAAACCCTTCAGCTAGGAAGGGTTTTTGTATGTTATATTATTGTGCAGCTTTTTCAATTTCCAATGTTTCTTCAACTTCACTAACACGCTCGATGTCTGCACCTAAGCCAGCTAGTTTTCCGTGGAAGTTTACATAGCCTCTGTCTAAGTGCTGAAGTTCCGTTACACGAGTCACTCCGTCTGCACGAAGTCCAGCTAAGATCAACGCAGCTCCTGCTCTTAAGTCAGTAGCAGCTACTTCTGCACCCTGTAATTCACTTGGACCGTTCATGATAACAGAACGTCCTTCAATTTTAATTTCTGCATTCATACGACGGAATTCTTCTACGTGCATAAAGCGGTTTTCGAATACGGTTTCCGTAATCATACTTGTTCCTTGTGCACATAAAAGAAGTGACATCATTTGTGATTGCATATCTGTAGGGAAACCTGGGTGTGGCATCGTTTTTATATCGACTGCCTTTAGCTTTTCAGGACCCATAACACGAAGTCCATCGGCTTCTTCTTTAATATGAACACCCATTTCCTCCATCTTAGCAATTAAAGATGTGAGATGTTCTGGAACGGCTCCACGAACAAGTACGTTTCCACCTGTAATGGCAGCAGCCACCATGAATGTTCCTGCTTCAATACGATCAGGAATAATATTGTGTTCTGTGCCAAATAGACATGGTACTCCCTCGATCTTAATCGTTCCAGTACCAGCACCCTTGACTTGAGCACCCATTTTATTTAAGAAGTTCGCTAAATCCACAATTTCTGGCTCTTTTGCACAGTTTTCGATAACTGTTGTACCTTCCGCTAAAGTTGCGGCCATCATAATATTTTCGGTTGCGCCTACGCTTGGGAAGTCTAGGTAAATTTTTGCACCTTTCAGCTTACCCTTCACTTCTGCGTCAATAAATCCGTTACCAACTTTCACGACCGCACCCATAGCCTCGAAACCTTTTAAGTGCTGATCAATTGGACGGGAACCGATTGCGCAGCCTCCTGGTAAGGCTACACGCGCACGCCCATTTCTAGCTAATAATGAACCCATGACAAGCACGGAAGCACGCATTTTTCTCACATATTCAAACGGAGCTTCCTCTTTTAACTCTCTTGATGCATCGACGATAACGTCACCTTCGCGGACATCAACATCCGCTCCTAGATATCTTAATACTTCACTAATCGTGTATACATCGGAGAGAGCCGGCACATCACGAATTACACTTTTTCCATCACTTGCTAATAACGATGCAGCGATTACAGGCAATACGGCATTCTTGGCACCTTCTACCTTTACAACACCTTCAAGCCTTTTTCCGCCGCGGACGATGATTTTTTCCAAGTGTATTCCCCTCCGCGTCCATATTCTCTATATTAATATTCAATCGTCATGATTGGTGTGCCTACTTCAAAGGTAGTCTTAGCGCCCAATCGTTTTTTTCATTTTCAAATGGTTATTCTTGTTGTTTTGTTTTAACTTTTGAAAAACACATCATCCACTGAATTCGTTCTCCTATGTCTTAGCATCCAGACTGGAGAGGAGTCAGAAATAAAACGTTCTTCGGGTACAAACCCCAATCATCGTATCACTGAAAACGTATTCCATACAAGAAGTATTTTGGGGTTTTCGGCAAATTTACCATGCCAATAAATGGGATATGAACAAATGGCTAAACTTGTTATAATCTTCCAGTAATGGGAGGTAACCTCAATTATAAGATACGTTTGAAGGATATCATTTGTGGGGGTTGCCTTAAGACCAGAGTCTATTTGCTGTTCCCATTTTTTTAGAGGCTGTTTTAATTTTATGGAATACTCCCTAAAAATTAGCTCATACTGATTTGTGTATGCTAACAAGTCTGTCCACTTGAACGCTTAGGACCAATTAATACTAGCTAATGGTTTGAAGTTTTGAAGCTCTTCAAGGTTGTGTTCGTCATTTGCCGCTTGAGGTTCTATTCCCAATAAAACAAATTACGAAACAAATTTCCACTGTGACTCACCAGGATTTCTTGTCAAAACTCCTTCCCTTTACTAACATTTTTACCTGGTTAAAAAGGGACATACCTGGTATTTTTCAGCAACATTGTCTACTATATATCTTTTCAAACAGTATAGACGAATGGAAGATTTGTCTTGTTACAAGTTTGGGAAAGGTTTGTTTGAAAGTGGGCTATTTCATATTTTATGTCTCGAGGATTCTGTTAAAAGAAATAAGGCCTTCTTCCATTAATTACAAGACATTTTTATTGACTGATCTGTGAAGAATTTCTAATTGTAATATAGGTAAAATGTCTGTAACTTTATTTTAATGAATTTTTTCACAATTTAGTAGAGAAAGAAGTCCTAATTTCTTAAACAAATGATTAAATTTAACGGTTTCTTAATGATTAGTTTACGGTAGCAACCCAGGAAGTTGTTGGGACCAAAGTAGGTAATCCAGGAAAAAATTGCTGACATTTGAACCAATGGTAATAGTTAATAATATATAGAGTAGTCGCGCTTGCACCACTCGATTCGCGCGAAGTAATTTATCAAAATGTAAGGCCTGTAGTGCCCACCAAGTAATTCCAATGAATAGTATATGCGAGATCAAACTAACTAAGGCTTGTTGTCCAAAGCTGAATAACATGCAAATCTCCTCCCTTTTAAATCATGATAGCATAGGGGTAAGGTGAGCTAAAACTGGTTTGTGGTGTTTTTTGTTAATGGAAGGGCCGGTTTTGGGGGGCGAAAGTGCGTATTATGTGTGCCTATCGAAAGTTTAGGTGGCTCTATCGGAAAAGTTAGCGGTCTATCGGAAAACTTGTGGGGGCTATCGGAAATTTCAGCTCGTCTATCGGAAAACATCGGGCTTCTATCGGAAATTTCAGCTCGTCTATCAGAAAACTTCAAGCTTCTATCGGAAAACTTGCCACTCCTATCGGAAAATTCCGTTCTTCTATCATCAGACATACCGGAATTCGGAACTCAGTAGCCGCAATCCAGAACTCACACCCTATAATTCAGAACTCAGACCCCATAATTCAGAACTCACACCCCTCAATTCAGAACTCACACCCTTCAATACAGAACTCACACCCCTCAATTCAGAACTCACATCCCTCAATTCAGAACTCAGGCCCCTCAATTCAGAACTCAAGGCCCCTCAATTCAGAACTCACACCCCTCAATCCAGAACTCCACCCTCATTATCCAGAACCCCCCACCAAATCCCACCAACAAAACAAAAAAGCCGCAGCCTCCTCGGCCACAGCTTCTTCGCTCATTCACCTTACTGTAAAAAATCCGTAAATCCATCAAAATTGAATTGGAAGAACTCCATCGCGGTACCTGGCACCACGCCGTAAAACACAGTAGCCACTGCACATACAATGACGACAACTGCTGGCCCCACTGGGATGTTGATGCCCACCCCAGCATTCGCCGCTCCACCACCTGCAGGTCTAAAGAACATTTGGATCATGATCCCAAAATAGTACACGTACGAAATCACGGTGGTGATGATCATAATACTACCTAAAATGATGTGCCCAGGTGCCGTTACAAAAGCACTTGCTAAAATGTGGAGCTTCCCGATAAATCCGGCTGTACCCGGTATTCCAGCTAACGATAGCAAGAATATCCCCATGGCCACCGCTAGTGCTGGTGCTTTTTTATAAAGACCCGCAAACGAGCTAATATCTTCAGATTGACTCGTTTCCGATACCATTTGTAAAACAGCAAAGGCTCCAATGGTCATAAAGATATAGGCGAACAGGTAAAACCAGATAGCTTCAAACATGAACTGGGACAAGCTGGTAAAGGCCACCAGTATGTAACCGGCATGGCCAATACTTGAGTAAGCAAGCATCCGCTTCACACTTCGTTGACGTATGGCGATGAGGTTCCCTACAATCATGGTGATGGCTGCAATCACGCCGATATAGGTTTGACCATCCAATAACACCACGCCGGTTTCACCCGAACTTCGCGCTGCCGTAAAAATAGATAGGGCTAGACGAATCAATAAGACAAATCCGGCTGTCTTCGAAACAACGCTCAGGAAGGCAGCAACCGGCGTTGGTGCACCTTCATATACATCCGGTGCCCACATGTGAAACGGAATCGATGCAATTTTAAAGGCGACACCCACTAGCACCATTAGAAATGCAATCCCTAGGAGATACACATAACTGGTATCTGCCATGTACGGTAATGTCTGCCCCATTTCCCTTAAGTTCGTTGTGCCACTTAATCCATACACATAGCTTAATCCAAATAGTAAAATAGCGGATGCAATTCCACCGTTAATCACGTATTTCATCGCGGATTCATTCGAGCGTTTGTTTCTCTTTTTCATGCCAACTAATATATACGAAGCAATCGACAACAACTCAAGTCCCACAAACAATGTAATTAAATCCGCACTAGATGTGAGGAACATAGCCCCTAGCAGCGCTGTTAACATTAGGTAGTAGAACTCTCCACCGTATGTTTCCAGCCCGTCTTCCTTTTTCGATCCCAATGCTAAAAGAAGGACAAAGGCTGTTCCGATGAGAAGCAGTAGCTTGAATGCTTTCGCAAACCCATCTAAATAAAACGTATCGTAAAGAATGGACGTTGGTTCTCCGCCGAATGTTTGCAGTAGGGCTACAAATGCAAGCATTACTGCCACTACGGATAGTCCACCGATTATATTACGGTTCGTTTTTTTAGGAAGAAAAAGGTCTAACAAGCTTAGCAAGGCTGCTGCACCAAAGATAATGAATTCCGGAGCCATCATGCCCCATTCAAACGATTTCAATGTTTCGATGTCCACTCAGGCTCACCCCCCTAACCCTTCGATGATGGTTTGCAGCGATGTAAAGAGTGGTTCTGTTAGTATCGCAGGGAACACACCAATCGCAATAATGCTGGCGACTAGTAAGCTTGATGGGAGCCATTCGAAAGACTGGATATCTTTCCATTCCTGCTTTCGTTGTTTGAATTCCCCGTAAGTAATTCCTAAACAAGCTCGTAATACATAAACTGCTGTTAAAATTAAGCCCAATAATGCGATATATCCTGCAACTGGCCATGATTTAAATAAGCCAACAAAGGCGGTAAATTCACTTATAAAACCTGACATACCTGGAATTCCTAGTGAAGCAAGGCCAGCGGTTAAGATCAGACCAGCCAAGATCGGTACTGATTTAACTAATCCTCCAAGCTCGGAAATTTTTGTCGTGCCCGCTCTCGCATATAACACACCGACTAGGAAGAAGAAAAGTGCCGAAATCAGCCCATGCGAGATGACCTGGAACATGGCTCCTTGAATCCCTTCCATATTCAACGCGCCCAAACCGACTAACACAATTCCCATGTGAGAAACGGAGGAGTATGCCAAAACTTTTTTAAGATCATCCTGAATCAGAGCTAAAAAGGCTCCGTATAGCAGGTTGATCACCCCTAAGATAATGAGGATGTTGCCAATTCCTGCGAACTCCCTTGGAAATATCTCTAAGCCGAATCGGATTAAACCGTATGCTCCAATTTTTAATAAAATACCAGAGTGTAACATGACGATTGGCGGTGGTGCTTGAGCATGGACATGGACCATCCATGTATGGAATGGAAAAATCGGTAACTTTATACCAAAAGCAATGATAATTCCAATTAACAGTCCTGTTCTGAGTTCTGGTGTCATTCGCGCTAAATGGAAGGTAGATTCGTCTTGAATGACGGCACCCAGTAGATCAAAGTTCACCGTTCCCGCTCTCGCAAACAGGATCATAATGACAATGAGAAGAATTGCTGAGCCTAATCCGTTGTATAAAAGGAAGCTATAAGCGGCTCGTTCTTTTAGCAAGTACCCCCACTTTCCAATTAAAAAGAAGGTGGAAATTAAGGTCACTTCAAAGAAAAGGAAAAATAGAATCATATTTTCTGCTGCAAAAACGCCTAGCATTCCTAATTCAAGCAGTAAGAAAAGTTGAAAATACCCCTTCCATTCCTTCTCAATTTTTAAAGAAGCAATAGCGGCCATCGTCGAAACGAAAGCTGTTAAGACCATCAACAATAAGGCAAAACCATCGACTCCTACCTCGTAAGCAACTGCGTACAAATACTGTCCTAGATCCTGCTGTTTGCCTCCATTTAGTTGGAACCAGGTTACATGTTCGTACCATTTGGAAACATCAGCACCTCTTTGTGACAGTACATATGCTGAGACGGCTAAAACCAAGGACGGCAAAGTAGCTAAGATTCCGATCCACTTGATTAAGCCAGCCTTTTCTTTTGGGATGAAAAACAAAACGAGTACGCCTAAAAGAGGTGCAAAAATTATCGTTGATAAGAATGGTAAACTCATTTAAGCACCCCTCCTGACAGCATGTAAATGACTAAGAATAGAGCTAACCCTACTACAGCAACTGTTCCGTACCATTGCACTTGGCCCGTTTGGAATCTGGATCCTTCTTTCCCTAGGTACACAACAAAGCCAGTTACGCCTCGAACAATTCCTGAAACGAGGTAGCGGTCAATAAATCGTAGGAACAAGCTGATCATTCCAACTCCTCGTACAATCGTTCCGTTGTACAATTCATCTACATAGTATTTGTTTCGAAGGATGTTGGTGGTAATCGGTGCCCCACCAGAAACAACGTCCTTTGGAATGGATCCTTTCGAATACATCAAATACGCCAGTCCAATTCCTGAAAGGGACAATAAAATCGATGCAAGCATGACCCAAACTGGACCTTCAACGTGGGAGTGTCCAAGCAAGGTGGTTCCTTCTGTCAACCAGTCTCCTAAGAAATGACCGAACCATGGTGTTTGGATGTAACCAATAAAAATCGCGAAGAAGGCTAAAACAGCCATCGGGGCAACCATGATATTCGGTGATTCATGAACCTTTTTCTGCTTCCCATTCGCTTCTCCACTAAATACGGAAAAGTACAAGCGGAACATATAAAAGGCTGTTAAAAATGTCGTGATGAGAGCAAGAATAAATAGAATCATAGTTTCCCCGCTCCAAGCAGACATTAAAATTTCATCTTTACTAAAGAATCCTGAGAGTAACGGAACACCACTAATGGCTAAAGTACCGATTAAAAAGAGTGGTGCTGTTTTTTTCAATTTTTTCGATAATCCACCCATCTCTCGGATATCCTGCGTACCCACAGCATGAATGACACTTCCGGCTGCAAGGAACAACAATGCTTTAAAGAAAGCGTGTGTCGTTAAATGAAATACGGCAGCTACATAGCCTGCAGAGCCTAACGCCAACATCATGTATCCAAGCTGACTGACGGTTGAGTATGCCAGTATTCGTTTTATATCAGTTTGGGTCAAAGCAATGGTCGCTGCAAAGATGGCCGTGAAGCCTCCAATAAGGGCAACCATAAACATAGCTTCCTGACTCAAACTGAAAAGTGGGTACAACACAGCAACTAGATAGACACCTGCTGCAACCATTGTGGCTGCGTGGATGAGTGCTGAAACTGGCGTTGGACCTTCCATGGCATCAGGTAACCAGGTGTGTAAAGGAAATTGACCTGATTTCCCAACTGCTCCGATAAAAATAAGAAGAGCCGCCAATGTGGCAAATCCACTTTCGATTAAGCCTTGATCCACCGCTTGATAGATATCTTGGATTCTAAAGCTTCCCACGTGGATATACAGAATGATGATTCCCGCTAGAAATCCAACATCCCCAATCCGCGTCATGATAAAAGCTTTTTTTGCCGCTTGCTTGGCTTCTCTTTTGAAATAATAAAAGCCGATAAGTAAAAAGGATCCTAAACCTACAAGCTCCCAGAAGAAATACACTTGCAGGAGATTTGGCGACATCACGAGTGCTAGCATGGCAAATGTGAAGAAGCTTAAATAGGCATAAAAGGTGGAAAACCGTTCCTCGCCATGCATATATCCTTTTGAGTAAATATGTACAATGAGGCTAACGATTGATACGACAAACAGCATTAAACTGTTAATCGCTGTTATTTCGATTCCCGCTGTGACGATAATCTCCCCAAGTGTGAACCATTCCCACTCGACGCTAAAGGTGGATGAAGTAAACCGATCCACTAGCACGAGTATTGAAACAAGGAATGAAAGGAAGACACCTAAAATCCCAATATGGGCACTTGCTTCACCAAGCTTTTTCCCAAACATGAGAAGTAAGATCGATGCGACGAGGGGAAGCAGCGGGATGAGCCACGCTTGTTCCATCATGTTTATCACGTTCCTCCCATCCCTTTATACAGCATTTACGCCGTATAAAAGGAAAAGATTAGTGTTCAATGTCCTAGTGTTTTAAACTCTGGTAATCATCAACATGTACTGATTTTCGGTTCCGATATAGAGCCATTAGAATAGCTAGCCCTACAGCCGCTTCTGCAGCTGCAATCGTAATCGTAAACAGTGAAAACACTTGCCCTGTCAGACTTGGTATCACGCCAAGCTTACTAAAGGCAATTAGATTTAAGTTAACTGCATTCAGCATGAGCTCGATACAGATTAGTACAATGACTGTATTTTTCTTGGTTAAGGCTCCAAATAGTCCGATACAAAAAAGCATGAGTGATAAGGTCAAATAGGCTGAAATTGGTACAGACGTCATGAGGATGAATCCCCCTCTTTTTCGTCATCTTTTTTTGCTAAAACAATCGCTCCAACTAATGCAGCAAGTAAGAGAACAGATGTTAATTCAAATGGAATCACATACTTAGAAAATAAGGAGACTCCGATTTGTTTTGTGTTATCTACATGCAAATTGCTCGCTTGCTCTGGGATATCAAGGTGGAAAATGCCATAGTACATGACCACCGCAAATCCAAAGATTCCAAGAAACAGTAAAAACGTTGGCCATTTTCCTGCTTCTTTCTCCTGATCTTCATCCTGGTGTCGAGTCAGCATAATTCCAAACAGCATAATAATCGTAATGGCTCCTGAATAAATAAGGATTTGAACAACCGCCACGAATTCAGCGGAAAGTGTTACATAGATCCCGGCTAAACTGACAAAGGTCAGAACAAGTGCCATAACCATGTGCACAACTTTTTTCAGCTGAAGGAGAAGAATCCCCCCGATTAAACTAGAGATACCTAATATCATAAAAATGAGGAGCTCACCCGAAAAAGTGAAAGTCATACTTTATTCTCCTCCCGAATGTTCTCATCATTTTCATTGAGCCATTCCAAATCTTTAAAAAGCTCATCCCTGCTATACTCGGCCAGTTCAAAGTTATTGGTCATAACAATGGCCTCTGTCGGACAAACCTCTGTGCAGAGATCACATAAAATACAAATCTCAAAGTTAATATCATACGTTTCTATGATTTTTCCTCTTTTATCAGGATCCGGATGTTTCTTCTCTGTTAAGGAGATACAATCCGTCGGACAAATATTTACGCACTGATTACAGACAATACATTTTTCCGGGTAAAACTTCTGAATGCCACGAAACCGGTCTGGCATCTGAATGGATTCATTCGGATAATCATACGTTACCTTTTTCTTCGTTAAGTTCTTGAGCGTGTATGATAGTCCTTTGGCTAAACCTAACATGCTGTCACTCCTTCCTTTCGTCGGGGTGGTATGTGCTGTTGCATTGGGGCTATGTGCCGTTGGTCGGGCTTTATGGGCCGTCGCTCGGGTTCTATGTGCCGTTGATCGGGTTCTATGTGCCGTCGCTCGGGTTTTATGTGCCGCCGCCCGGGTTCTATGTGCCGTCGTTCGGGTTCTATGTGCCGCCGCACGGGTTTTATGTGCCGCCGCACGGGTTCTATGTGCCGACGCTCGGGTTCTATGTGCTGTCCTTCGGGTTCTATGCGCCTTCGTTTGGGTTCTATGTGCCGTCGCTCGGGTTCTATGGGACACTTACTCACGGGTTATGGGACACTTCCCCCGCTTTATGGGACACTTTCCACTTTCTACGGGACACTTCCCCCACTTTATGGGACGTTATGGTTCGAGAATCACGCACCCACTACCCCAACAGCCCCTTCACCAACGCAGTTACAAATATATTGGCGAGTGCCACTGGAAGCAGCACCTTCCATCCAAATTCCATCAATTGATCGGCGCGGATTCTTGGGAATGTAAAGCGAATCCACAGTAGTAGAAACACAACCATCATGAACTTGATACTGAACCAAACGGCTCCTGGAATGAATCCTAAGAATGGTAGTGGTAACCAGCCACCTAGGAATAAAACTGTTGTGATGGCAGCCATTGCGAATAGGTATACGTATTCCGATAGCATGAAGAACGCCCAACGGAAACCTGAGAATTCTACATGATATCCCGCTACAAGCTCTGATTCTGCTTCCGGAAGGTCAAATGGTGTACGGTTTAACTCTGCGACCGCTGCAATCAGAAAGACTAAGAAAGCAACCGGTTGATACACAATAAACCACATATTTTCTTGAGCTGCCACGATGTCATTCAAGTTTAGAGAACCTGCCAGTAAAATGACACCTACTAACGACATAACAAGTGGAATCTCGTAGGAAATCATCTGAGCTGCAGCACGCATTCCCCCAATGAGGGAGTACTTATTGTTGGACGCCCAACCTGCTGCGATAATCCCGATTGTCGATAAACCTGAGACTCCAATGTAATAAAGTAAGGCGACTCCTATATCAGCAAATTGAAAGTTATCCGTAAATGGAATAACGGCTAGCACCAGGAACGACGGTGCAAAGGCAATGACCGGAGCTAAAATAAACAAGGGGCGGTCTGCCACCTTTGGAATCGTATCTTCCTTGATTAGTAGTTTCAGAACATCGGCAACCGTTTGGAGTAACCCCCATTTTCCCCCGACGTGACTCGGTCCATGCCGAAGCTGCATAAAGGCCATTACTTTTCGTTCTGCCAAAATGGCATACGTTACAAATCCTAGAACGGCAAATAGCAATAGAGCAGCAAATACAACATATAAAAGGAAGTTTGTGAACGCTGGTGCATTTTGAAACCACATGTTCATTAGCCGTCCACCTCCCCAAGCACAATGTCAATGGCTCCGAGTATGGCAATTAAGTTGGCCATATTTTCGCCTTCCAACAGCTTCGGTAAAATTTGTAGGTTGTAGAAGGAAGGCCTACGGAATTTTAATCGATACGGCTCTTTTTTCCCGTCGCTAGCAATATAGCAACCTATTTCTCCTCGAGGCGATTCGATTCTGACAAAGGCTTCTCCTTTTGGTGCCTTAATCATTCTTGGCACCTTACCCATAATCTCCCCGTCCTTTGGAAACTGTTCGCACGCCTGTTCAATAATTTTAAGTGACTCTTCGATTTCAGCTAGGCGACATTGATAGCGCGCCCAAGCATCTCCGCCTTCTTGGGTCGGCACATCGAAATCGAAACGATCATAAATGGAGTAGGGTTCGTCTTTACGAAGATCCCATTTTACTCCTGTACAGCGAAGGTTTGCCCCGCTCAAGCTATAGTTGAGAGCGTCTTCCTTCGTATACTTTCCAACACCCATAACTCGGCTTTTAAAAATTTCATTACCAGTCACGAGCTTGTGGTAACCGTCGAGTTGCTCTCTCATATATGGTACAAATTCTTTTACTTTCTCTAACCAGCCTTCTGGAGCATCCCACTTCACGCCTCCAACCCGCATGTAGTTGAAGGTGAGACGACCACCAGAGAGCTCATTCAGTAGATTGATAATCATTTCTCTTTCACGGAACGCATATAGAAATGGACTAACCGCTCCAATGTCCAGTAAGTATGTACCCCACCAAACCAAGTGACTGGCTACTCTTCCTAACTCCATCGCCAATACCCTCAGGTACTCGGCACGGTCCGGAATTTCATACCCTGCCATTGTCTCAACAGCGTGACAAAGGATGTAGTTGTTTGTCATAGCCGAAAGATAATCCATGCGATCCGTGTATGGAATGATTTGTGTATATTGTAGGTCTTCCGCTAGTTTTTCTGTTCCACGATGTAAATAGCCAATGACTGGCTTGGCCTCTTTGATGATTTCTCCATCAATCTTGATAACAAGACGAAATACACCGTGGGTACTAGGATGCTGGGGACCTACGTTTAATAGCATTTCTTCTGTTCGTAACATCCCTACACCTCCACGTCATACGGCTCATAATCCTTGCGGAGGGGGTATCCTACCCAGTCCTCTCCAAGAAAAATTCTGTGCAATTTCGGGTGCCCGTTGAAACGGATTCCCAGTAAATCATAGGTCTCACACTCTGGCCAATTGGCCCCCGCCCAAAGCGGTGTAATCGACTCAACTTCTGGTTGCTCCCGATCCACTTTTACCTTTAACGCTACTGATTGCTTATTTGTAAAAGAATACAGATGCGAATAGACTTCCATATGTGATTCAAAGTCTGTTCCATGAAGGTCAGAAAGAAACTCAAAGTGTAGGTCTGGATGTGTTTTTAGACATTGAGCGATTTTAAAGTAGCTTTCCTTGGTTGCGACCAATGTTGGAACATCTTTCGAAAGTTCATTTATATACGATTCTTCTAGCTGATTTGGACCCAGCTCTTTTTCAATGATGGCTACATATTTATCTAGGAACTTTTGCTGCGGTGATGGTTCTTTTGGGGTCTCATCCTCTTCTGGGGTGTCGGTTGTATTGGCTCTCGCTTTTGCAGCAGCTGCGGCTTTTGCTTTCGCCTTAGCTTTGGCGGCTGCGATGGCTTTGGCTTTTTCATCATCCGTTGAGCTTCCAGACTCGCCTCCGTCTTGCTTGGCTTTGGCGGCTGCCTTCGCTTTCGCAGCTGCTGCCGCTTTTGCTTTCGCTGCAGCTATCGCTTTGGCCTTGGCGTCGTCATCTGAGCTACCCTCTTCTGCTTCCTTCTGCTTCTTTCTGGCAAGAGCAGCGGCTTTTGCTTTCGCAGCTGCTGCGGCTTTGGCCTTCGCATCGTCATCCGAGCTACCTTCTCCTGCTTCTTCCCGCTTCTTTTTGGCAAGAGCTGCTGCTTTCGCTTTTGCAGCGGCGGCAGCTTTGGCTTTGGCAGCAGCGGCAGCCTTGGCCTTCGCGTCTTCTAGATTTTTTTCCGCAGGTTCCTCAGGAGACGCAGCCTCTGCTTCCTCCGTCTTGGATTCTTCTGAAGAAGGGTCGGTTTCTGTTGCAGGCTCACTAGTTTCCACTTCTACATCCGTTTCGCTTGCATTGCTCTCTTCAGACTGATTTTCCATGTTGGTATCAGCTTTTTCAGTGGTACTGGAAGCCTCCGCTTCAGCTACCTCTACTTTTTGCTCTTCTTTTTCCGAATCAGTTTCTACCTTATTATTGTCAGCGCTTTCAGCGTTAGCTTGGGCTTCCAGCGCTTTTTTCTCTTCTCTCTTCTTTTTCGCAGCGGCTTTGGCTTTTTCCACTGCTTCTCTCTTTAATTCTTCTAAACTTTTATTTTCCTCTGACACGATTACCTCACCTTCTTCCCGGTTTTAGCCTCGTATCTTATTTTTTCTTTGAGTTTGTTAATTCCATAAATTAATGCAGCCGGGTTGGGTGGACAACCTGGTATGTATATATCAACAGGTACGACCTGGTCCACTCCCTTCACGACGGAGTACGATTTGACGTAAGGTCCACCTGCTGTGGCACACGATCCCATCGCAATCACCCATTTTGGTTCTGGCATCTGGTCATATAATCTTTTTACAACCGGAGCCATTTTTTTCGTCACCGTCCCAGAAACAATCATGACATCTGATTGACGTGGTGACGTTCTAAAAAAGGAACCAAAGCGGTCCAAGTCGTAGTGAGCACCACCGACTCCCATCATTTCAATGGCGCAGCAAGCCAAACCGAAAGTCATTGGCCATAACGAATTGCTTCTTGCCCAGCCTTTAATTTGTTCTAGTGTAGAAAAAAATACATTCCGCTTGATTTCTTCTTCATCGAGCGGTGAGAATGCGTCTAATTTTACATCCATTTCAACACCTTCTTTTTCCAAGCATAGATCAATCCGATAAGTAACATGACAACAAAGATAAGCATTTCTATGAGGGCAAAAATTCCGAGCTCTTCATAGGCCACCGCCCATGGATATAAAAACACGGTTTCAACGTCAAATATGACAAACATGAGGGCAAAGATGTAGTAGCGAACGTTAAATTGAACTCTTGAATCATGAAACGGATCAATCCCGCTTTCATAAGTTGTATACTTTGCTGGATTGGGTACGTTCGGTCTGAGGAGCTTCCCTAAGGTGAGTGCGACAACTGGAAGTAAAATCCCCACCAGCAAAAAGGCAAGAACGATTAAATAGTTATTTTCATACACGTGTAAGCTCAAGATCATCCCTTCCTAATTGTTTAAAATTTTTGAATCGTTTTAATATTAGTAATTATGCTATCATTATAGCAAAAATTTGGCAAAGAACTCTAGTAGATTTATATTTACTCTCATTTGTATGAAAGAGAACAGGTTTCTATCACTTTTTTTGGGGGTGGTGGGACTAGATATATGTTAATTATGTGGATTGTCAGTATACTAAGCAGCTTTGGTTTGGAGTTTCTGTTTTCTGTGCCAAATATTCCAAAAATATACAGAAACAGTACAAAAAGTTGAGTTTCTATTCCGTTTTTACCAACAATTGTAAAATAGGGAACACAAACTTAGATTTCTGTTCTGTTTGTTCCAGTAATATCCAAAAATGGCACAGAAACCAGATATACCCCTCCGCATTACCTAAAATTTGTAAAAAAATAGCACAAGAACTTAAAACTCCGATTCCCATATGAAATAGAATCGACTTCAAATACTACTACCCTCCCAATCTATCAATTTTTTGACAATTTTGTGAACTCTCCTGCATATGGTATAAAAAGGAGGTTTGTCTGATGATTGGACTTTGGGGTGCCACAATTGGCGGCTTCTTGTTACTTCTTGCAGTAATTGGTGGATTTATTTATTTCATTCGTTTAGGTTTAAATGTGGAACAAGAAGAGGGAGAAATGGAAGTAAAAGAGCTTTTACAGAACATGAAAGAAGAGGAAGCGAGGCCCTAGTAAGCGTGGGCTGCTTCCTCTTTTCTTTTTCCTTTTCCAACTGGTTTGGATTCCCATTCACCGATTGTACATAGAACATCTTCGAGTGACATGGCATGGTCGGCTCTTTGCATCGCTTCATCAATCGTCCCAATGAATTTCAGTTCGCCTTGATTTAGGATTCCGATTCGGTTACACATGCGCAAGATTTCACCAGCATCATGAGTGGTATAGACGATGGTTTTGCCTTGTGCGGCTAAGCTTTGGATATAGCGATTGATTTCCCTTTTAGATTGAATGTCAATCCCGACAGTAGGCTCATCCATAATGAGGACATCGGGTTCATGAATTAACGAAACGGCAATGTTTAGTTTTCGCTTCATTCCCCCGGAAAGTGTAGACACCTTGTGACGCCACCTGTCTTTTAGGCCGACCTGCTCACACAATGCCAACAGGTAGCTCTTTTTAGCCTTCGGATTGGTCAATTTGCTCCAAAACTTCATGTTTTCCGCAACGGTTAGTTCTGGCCATAGTGCTAAGTCCTGTGGAACGTACCCTAGCTGTTTTCGAATATCTTTGGCTTGTTTTCGTACGTTTTTCCCATCGACCAGAATGGATCCTGATGTCGGCTGCAAGATGGTAGCCATGATGGATAGAAGTGTGGATTTACCTGCCCCATTGGGTCCAATAAGCCCAAACACTTCTCCTCTTCCAATCGAGAATGTTAGCCCTCGTAATGACTCATGCTTCCCGTATTTTTTTCGAACCTCTTGAATCTCAATCAATTCGTCCACCACTCTTTCTAATTGCCCCTAGGGTTATCACAATACCTATTGCTGTCCAAATCCACAGTGCTTCTTTTGTCCCTTGTAAAAATGAAGTGACGGGTGATACCATGGCGACTTTTTCTAAAGGCTGGTACAATTCTGCCACTGGGAAAAGGCTTCCGCCGAGTACAGATAATAAGCAGCCGATACTAAACGCAGTCAGATAGTAGGTTGCCTTATTTTTAAACAAGAGCGCTAAAGTTAAGCCGATGGTAAACGCAATCCAAATGAACCAGGTGACCCACCCATAGTTAGCTGGGTCGGTATCATTTACATACGCGTAAAGGATGACCGCTATCACTCCTTGTAGCATATGAATCGCCAGGTGAGCCCCTCCAACACCAACTAAGTAGGATCTCGTACCACCTGAGGTAGTCATCATCCGGGACTGTATACTTCTATCCTTCGCAACCAGCAACCATTGAAATGAAGTAACAATCATAAGAAGTGTTACAAAGCTCCATATGGACCAAAAGTGGATGGTTGAGCCAGTCTGGTCATTTTCAATGTTGCCACCATTGACATCGTACAGCTCATACTCAATCCCCATAAGAGGCTCTGGGTCCCAGTAGGAATCCGAATGCTGGTAAGCTTCTTTCCATACTTCATTAGCATCCATCTCTGGTTTTAACGATCCATAGTACTTTACAACGATATTGGCTGCCTTCATATTACTTGAAATTCTCGTAAGCTCACTTGCTAAAAGCTCTTGGACAATTCCATAACCGAAGGAGGAGGATGAGCTTTTTACAATAACCGTTCCATCCCGTTTTTCAGCTTTTAGTTGATCTTTTAACCCTTCTGTCAGGACAAAAATACTGTCTATTTCTCTTTGCAGGAGTTTTCTTTCAGCTTCTTCATGCCCCAACTCAAACACTTGTATTTCAGGTAAGCTCTGAAGGCGTTCGATAACCAAAGTAGATGTTTCTGTTTGATCCTCATCTACAATGGCTACAGGGATGGCTAGACCCTCCTGTGTTTCCTGGAAAAAGTCTGTTAAGAACCAGGTTAGTGCGAACGGTAACAGTAAGGTAATCAAAAGTTTGATTGGACTTTTACAGAACCGCTTTAGTTGATGAATAAAAAGAGAGACAATCATGACATCACCCTCCTTATTCTTAGCTTTTCTAAACCATACGCGAGTAAACTAAAACCGACTATGAAAATCCCAATGATTCCGATGATTTCGGTGAGCCCCTCTGACTCTGTGAGGATTAAAGAATACCCGTTCATAGCCCAATAGTTTGGGATAAAACTAGAAGCCGTTTCTAGCCAAACTGGTAGGTAAACTGGCGGTAAGATATGCCCTCCTAGTAAAAGGAAGAGCATCATGGCTAAGGCACTTCCTACGAGCAGTCCTTTTTCATTGGTAATGGCTGCTTCTATACATAGGAAGAAAGTGATAAATAAAAATCCAATGACCATTAAAAATAATGTGATGGTGAGAGAATTTGAGAATAGTTGAGACCAATGTAATACAGGGTAAAGTAAAGCTGTTTGCCCCCATACAATACATGAGGTTGCCAGGAGTCTTCCTTTGAACCGGTGGCTAGTTGTTACACCAGAGATCAGGAGACGTTTGAGAAGCGTTTCATCAATAGAGGACCGTGTTAACCAAAGGGATGAAAATGCCCATATCATGATGATAGCAATCAAAACGGAGCCAGCATAATACTGTTTTAGGTCGGCCGTGTGTAATTCATCTACTTTTTCCTGCTCATATAAATCATTTCTTCCGAGAGCATGGAAGGTAAAGTCTACAATACTACTGGTAAAAGCTTGTCTGATTAAATCTTTGGGTGCATCTGCTTCACGAAGATAGGCATCTACTGTATTGACCCCACTTTGTGCTGCTGAGATAAACTGTGATGCACTTTCCATAAAATAACGGACCAGTTGAGATTGAAAAGGCCGCTGGGAGTTCCCAACGACCTTGACTGGTGTATTGATTCCAACAGCAAGATCCTTGCTAAACTTCTCTGGAATGATCATGATAGCCGTTATTTCATTGTCCTCCAGTAGTTGAAATGCCTCTTCTTCTGTCATCATTTGTACTGAAAGCAAGGATTGAATGTGTTCTGCACTCGTCATATGTTCAATGATATAGCCTGTTTCCATGCTTTTTTCATGATCTACAATGGCAACTGGAATCGGATTTGCATCTTCATCTGGTTTTACCACATTGATCACAACGAGGACCACACCAAAAGTGAGCAGAATAGGAACAAGGAAGCTTGCTAAAAGCAGCTTCCATTGTTTTAGAACACTTTTCAATTGTATGAGTAAAAGGGCTACTGTTTTCCCCATGGTTTACACCTACATTTAATTAGAATCCACCAAATTGTCCCATCAATCCGTACATCGCACTTTCTAGGTTATACATGATTTCTTCTGCTAACATCATAAGCTCTTGATCAGATAGCTCTGTTACGTTAACTCCACCATCTAGATTTGGAACGTCGATTGATTTCTTGAATTCTGTTTTGTTATCTACGTTTAATGTTACAGTGAAGCTTTCGTAAGAATCACCTACATTAAATGTGAACACATAGTTTTGATTTGCGTAATCATCAGAAAGGTTAATGTCATAGTTTTCTTCTACTGTACCGTTTAAGAAGAAACCATCCATGCCTGCCATGATATTGCTACCAAGATCTAAGTCAAAGTTATGAACAGCATTTACTTCGCTGCCAGAAACCTTTTTATAATCTGAATCAATGGAGAACACGATATTTACAAGTTCCTCACCGTATTCTTTAGCGTTAACCGTGACGTCTACGTTTTGTTTACGCTCAGAACCTTTACCTTCGATTTCAGAAGTAATGGCGAAGAAACCAGATGTATCTTCTTCTCCTTTAACACTTACCTTAAATTCTTTTTGTTGCTTACCATCATTGGTTACGTTGTACGTAGAAAGTACGAATTGTACTGTTTCGTAGCTGTCTGACGCTTCAAACATAATTTCACGTTGTACGATTGTGTCGTCTGAATCAATCCAGATTGCAGATTGAATACCAGATTCTAATTGAATTTCATCTACAGAATTTGCAGCATCTTGTAAGCCAGCAACTAATTCAGCTTTTAACTCATCTGCAGGTAAAACATAGATCGTCGGATCACTTTCTAATTGTGCTTGTTCTACAATTAGCTCATAGCGTTTTGTAATGATATTTAGTAAGTTTTCATCCTTCGCAGCTGTGTTAAGGAAATCTGCTACAAGACTTTGTACTTCTTCTTCTGAAAGAGTAAGTGTAATTTTGTCTGCTTTTACATTGACACCATTTACACTAACTTTTTGACCATCTTCACGAGTAAAGTTCTCTTCCGCTAACTTATCGATTAGAAGTTTACCGTACGTTTCTTTTAATGCTGCTTTTTCGTCATCTGTTAGTTTAAGATCACTTAGTTTAATAGTATCTAAGTTTAGTGTTTCTGGACCGATGTAGTAAGGGTCCATACGACGCATGAATTCACCGAATTGAGTTGTATCCATGAAAAGGAAATCAGAGTAAGCTAATGGCACGCGAAGACCTAATTTGTCCCCGTCTTGAACTACTTCTGCATCAGCTAGCGTATTTCCTTGTAATTCCACACCAATTTTTGCATAGTTCTTGTTGTTGTTAAGATCTGACATCGAATCCACAGAGATGTTGATTTGGTCTAGAAGACCTTGCACCATCATAAGTGTTGGATCTGGCGTGTCTAATTGAACATCAAAGTTTCCACTAATGTCAGTTTCAGACGTATATGGCTCATTTTCCATACGTTCTTGCATTTCAAATACATCGCCATACAAACTATTAAAGTCTTCTTGCGCTTGCGTAAATGATTTATATTCAGCTTGCAAATATGCTTCCTTCGGAGATTTATTTGACATAAATCCGTAAACTACAATTGAAGAAACCAATACAACCGCTGCTATTACGGAACCGATTAACCATTTCTTTGAAACTGGTTTGGGTCCGCTGTTTGGAGCTGTTTCTAGTCCAGCTGCCACTTCCTGTCTTGTCTGGTTTTGATTTTCGTTACTCACAGGAGCTCCTCCTTTTTATCTATAAAACTTTTGAAACACATTTGTAATATTTGCGCACTAGACTATACTACTCTATCTGCTTATAAATTTCCATATATTTAGCAAATTATATAAGAAATTGTTGAAAAATAAGTTAAAAGGCCTAACAAACTGGCTTTTTCTCTATTTATAGGTCAATTTTACCTTGGTTGTTGTTGGATATGGAGGATAATAATTGTTACAAAAATGTTACAAGAGGAGGCCTGTCTATTACTCTTTACACTATATTAGCGGGTGGGGTGGAACATTCCAGAATTGTGGTGGGAATAAATGGTGGGGGTGTTTATGGAAAGCCGGTTATGGGGTTGGGTGGATCGGCGGTTAGGGATGAGCGTGAAATTGGGTCTGTAGGGAATTGTAGCCGGTTTTTGTTAATGGAAGGGCCGGTTGGTGGGTGTGGTGGTTTAACAATGCTGAGGATGGGGCACTTTGAGTATATTTTTGGTGGATGGTGTACCTGGATAGGCAATTTTGGCGCGTGTATGGGAAACTTTGTGCCTCCTATCGGAAAAGTTCTGGCTTCTATCGGAAACTTTTGCACCTTTATCGGAAAAGTCATGGCTTCTATCGGAAACTTTGACTCGCCTATCGAAAAATTCCGGCTTCTATCAAGAAACTTTGACTCACCTATCAGAAAAATTCTGGCTACTATCGGTAACTTTGACTCACCTATCAGAAAAATTCTGGGTTCTATCGGAAATGTTCCGACTTCTACTGAAAAATACATCAATGTTAGTACATAATTTTGCATGAGCCTACCTAAGTACTCCGTTTTCAGAACTCGGTGCCCCTTTTTCAGAACTCGACATCCTTTTTTCAGAACTCGGCATCCCCTTTTCGGAACTCGACACCCCTTTTTCAGAACTCGGCACTCCTTATTCAGAACTCCGCAACCTTTTTTCAGAACTTGGCATCCTTTTTCAGAACTCAGCACCACTTTTTCAGAACTTACCCCCAATATCCGCACCAACACACAGTGTGGGACAGCAAACCTGTCCCCTCTGTCCCACAAAAAAACCCCCAAGCCGCAATAGCTTGGGGTTTGATGATTAAAATTTGTTTTGCGTTATGTTGATTCGATTGATGGCACGTTTTAGAGCTAGTTCAGCGCGCGTGTGGTCGATTTCGTCTTTGTTTTGTTGACGAAGTCTTTCTTCCGCACGTTGCTTTGCTTTTTCTGCACGCTCCACATCGATCTCGTCTGCTTTTTCAGCTGATTGGGCAAGGACTGTTACCTTGTCAGGACGGACTTCTAAAAATCCACCACTTACAGCTACCAAATCAGTTTGGGCACCCTTTTTTAAACGGACGACGCCAATCGCTAAAGGAGCCACCGTAGGGATGTGGCCTGGTAGGATTCCAAGTTCACCACTTTTAGCTTTTGTACTGACCATTTCCACGTCAGCTTCATACACCGGACCGTCGGGAGTCACTATATGGACATTTACTGTCTTCATGATTTATCCTCCTCGCTCAGTGTATTAGGCTTGCAATGCTTGTGCTTTTTCAATTACTTCTTCAATTCGTCCAACTAGACGGAATGCATCTTCTGGAAGATCGTCATGCTTACCATCTAGGATTTCCTTGAAGCCTTTTACTGTTTCTTTAACAGGTACATAAGAACCTGGTTGACCAGTAAACTGCTCAGCAACGTGGAAGTTTTGTGATAGGAAGAACTGGATACGACGAGCACGAGCTACAGTTAGCTTATCTTCGTCAGAAAGTTCATCCATACCTAGGATCGCAATGATATCTTGTAACTCTCTGTAGCGTTGTAGCGTTTGCTGAACAGAACGCGCTACGTTATAGTGTTCTTCACCAACGAACTCAGGTGCTAATGCACGAGATGTAGACGCTAGTGGATCCACCGCTGGGTAGATACCCATCTCAGAAAGTTTACGCTCTAAGTTTGTAGTCGCATCTAAGTGAGCAAATGTAGTTGCTGGTGCCGGATCCGTGTAGTCATCGGCAGGAACGTAGATCGCTTGGATAGACGTTACAGAACCTACATTTGTAGATGTGATACGTTCTTGTAATTGACCCATTTCAGTTGCAAGAGTTGGTTGGTAACCAACGGCAGATGGCATACGACCTAGTAGGGCAGATACCTCTGAACCAGCTTGCGTGAAACGGAAGATGTTATCGATAAAGAATAGTACGTCTTGACCTTGGTCATCACGGAATGATTCAGCCATTGTTAAACCTGTTAGGGCAACACGCATACGTGCTCCAGGTGGCTCGTTCATTTGTCCGAATACCATCGCTGTTTTATTGATAACTCCAGAGTCTTTCATTTCGTAGTAAAGGTCGTTACCTTCACGCGTACGCTCACCTACACCTGCGAATACGGAGATACCACCGTGCTCTTGTGCGATGTTGTTGATTAACTCCTGGATAAGTACGGTTTTACCTACACCGGCTCCACCGAATAGACCGATCTTACCACCCTTGATGTAAGGAGCAAGTAAGTCGATTACTTTAATACCAGTTTCAAGAATCTCAACCTCTGTAGATAGTTGATCAAATGTTGGTGCTTGTCTATGAATGGAATCACGACGAGCTCCTTCTGCCAATTCACCATCTAAGTCGATTGGTTCACCAAGAACGTTGAATACACGTCCAAGTGTTACGTTACCTACAGGAACTGAAATTGGACCACCTGTATCGATAACTTCCATATTACGAGTTAGACCATCCGTAGATGACATCGCAATTGTACGAACCGAATCGTCTCCTAAGTGAAGGGCAACTTCAAGCGTTAAGTCAATGTCTCTTTCAGATTCTGTTTGCGCTTTGTATTGAACTTTTAACGCACTATAGATCTCTGGAAGGTGTCCATTTTCGAATTTAACGTCGACAACTGGACCCATTACCTGAAGAACGCTTCCTTTGTTCATGACTTTCCCTCCTATTACGAAAAGTGCAAGTGCGGTATTCACCGCAGCTTGTCACCGTTTTTTCATTCCTGTTTAAGGGAGAATGACGCTCCCTTTCTATTCTAACGCCGCTGCTCCACCAACAATTTCCGTAATCTCTTGCGTAATTGCTGCTTGACGAGCGCGGTTATAATGCAATGTTAATGAGTCGATTAACTGCTTCGCGTTATCCGTAGCATTCTTCATTGCTGTCATACGGGAAGCATGCTCACTAGCTTTTCCGTCCAACAACGCACCATAAATGAGGCTCTCTGCGTATTGTGGTAACAATACTTTTAAGATCTCTTCTGCATCTGGCTCGAACTCATAGGAAATTAGTTTTTTACTAGCATCTGAAGAAATATCCGTTAGTGGAAGAAGTTTCTTCTCAGTTACTTCGTGTGAGATTACACTTACAAAGTGACTGTAGTAGAGGTACAATTCATCAATTGTTTCCTCCTGAAACATTTCAACTGCATGTGATGTTATTTCCTTAATGTCCGCAAATGATGGTTGGTCTGGCAGACCGGTAATATCTTGTACTACGTTCATACCGAGCTTTTTAAAGAAATTGAGTCCAACTTTACCGATTGCAATAATCACGTATTCGTCTGTTGACTTGTGACGATTTTTAATCTGTTGATGGACCTTTCTTAACACACTGGAATTGTATGCTCCAGCTAGACCACGGTCAGATGTAATAACGAGATAGCCAGTCTTTTTCACAGGACGGCTTTCAAGCATTGGATGTGATGCATCTTTGCTACCTAGAGCGATACTCGCAACGACTTCTTGAATCTTTTCCATATAAGGAACGAATGACTTTGCATTCATTTCTGCACGATTTAGTTTCGAAGCAGAAACCATTTGCATCGCTTTCGTAATCTGACTCGTCTTCTTCGTTGAGTTAATACGAGACTTTATGTCGCGCAATGATGCCATTTTGTTTCACCACCCTTTTCTCGTGCCCATCCAATTATTCTGAAACGGCAAATGTTTTCTTGAATTCTTTGATTGCAACATCTAGAGCATCGCCTTCTGGAAGCTTTCCTGTTGTACGAATTTGCTCAAGAACATCTGCTTTATTGGCATCCATCCAGCTGTGTAGTTCGCCTTCGAAACGACGAATATCTGCTAGTGGAATGTCATCTAAATGCCCTTTTGTTAAAGCGTAAAGGCTTGTTACTTGCTTTTCTACACGTAGTGGCTTGTGAAGGTCTTGTTTAAGAATTTCAACTGTACGAGCACCACGGTTTAGTTTTGCTTGAGTTGCTTTATCTAAATCAGAACCGAATTGAGCAAATGATTCTAATTCACGGTAAGAAGCTAAGTCTAGACGAAGTGTACCTGCTACACTCTTCATCGCCTTGATTTGTGCTGATCCACCTACACGTGATACAGAAAGACCTGCGTTGATCGCTGGACGAACACCAGAGAAGAATAGGTCAGATTGTAAGAAGATTTGCCCATCCGTGATGGAAATTACGTTTGTTGGGATATAAGCTGAGATATCTCCAGCTTGTGTTTCAACGAATGGAAGTGCTGTTAAAGAACCTGCACCTTTAGCATCACTTAACTTCGCTGCACGCTCGAGTAGACGAGAGTGTAGGTAGAATACATCCCCTGGGAATGCTTCACGGCCTGGAGGACGGCGAAGTAATAGGGAAAGCTCACGATAAGCTGATGCTTGTTTAGAAAGGTCATCATATACAACTAGTACGTGTTTACCGTTGTACATGAATTCTTCACCCATTGTTACCCCTGCATATGGAGCTAGGTATAGTAATGGAGCTGGTTGAGATGCTGAAGCTGTTACAACGATTGTGTAATCAAGAGCTCCGTGCTTTCTCAATGTTTCAACAGCTGCACGAACTGTTGATTCTTTTTGACCAATAGCGACATAGATACAAATCATATCTTGGTCCGCTTGGTTTAGGATTGTATCGATTGCAACAGATGTTTTACCTGTTTGACGGTCACCGATGATTAACTCACGTTGACCACGGCCGATTGGTACAAGCGCGTCAATCGCTTTGATACCCGTTTGTAGAGGTTCGTGAACGGATTTACGATCCATAACCCCTGGAGCTGCACTTTCAATCGGACGAGTTTTTGTTGTTTCGATTGGACCAAGTCCATCAACAGGTTGACCTAGAGAGTTTACTACACGTCCAATTAGTTGTTCACCAACTGGTACCTCCATGATTCTTCCTGTACGACGTACTTCGTCGCCTTCTTTAATTTCTGTGTATGGTCCAAGGATAACGATACCGACATTGTTTTCCTCTAAGTTTTGCGCCATACCCATAACGCCGTTAGAGAATTCCAATAGCTCACCAGCCATGACATTATCAAGGCCATGAGCAAGAGCAATACCGTCACCGACTTTAATTACAGTACCTACATCACTTACTTTTAGCTCAGATTGATAGTTTTCAATCTGCTTTTTAATCAGCGCACTGATTTCTTCTGCTTTAATGCTCACGGATTTCACCCCTTATTACTTTTATTAGCTTATAAGTTCACGCTTAAGGCGTTCAAGTTTTCCTTGTAAGCTTCCGTCAAAGATACGGTTACCAATTCTAATCTTTAATCCGCCAAGTAGGTCAGCGTTCACTTGATTTGTAATCTCAAGCGCATTCTTTCCAACTTTTTGTGCGAATACACTAGAAATCGCAGCCTTCTCATCGTCTTTTAATGGACGAACACTTTGAACAGTTGCTTCTGCAATACCCTTTTCATCGTTTGCTAGGCTAACGTAATCGATAGCCACATTTGCCATTTCAGTTTCACGATGACGATCCACTAAAAGCATAAGAGTATTTTGGACATATGGTGTACAAGCAGAGAAAATCTCCTGAACTAGAGCTTTCTTTCTATCTAGTGAAAGCTTTGGAGAATTTAGAAGGGCAAGTAACTCAGGCGTTTCAGCAACGACTTGCTTTACCACACGAAGTTCTTCTCCTACTACATCTACTTGGTTTTGTTCTTTAGCAAGTTGAAAAAGAGCTAGGGCGTATCTTTTTGAAACTGTGCTCATCGCTCTTCTCCTGCCTCTTTAATATATTGGTTGATAAGCGCTTGTTGCTCATCAGCAGACAAGTTCTTTTCGATAACCTTCGATGCGATCATAACTGATAGTGAAGCAACTTGTTCGCGAAGAGCGGATACAGCTTGCTCTTTTTCTTGAATGATTTCTCTCTTTGCTGCTTCCTTCATACGATCAGCTTCAGATTTTGCAGCTTGGATGATTTCTTCACGTTGGTCATCCCCAAGCTTTCTAGCATTATCAATTAAGCTCTGAGCTTCAGTTCTTGCTTCTTTTAAAAGTACACGTTGCTCTTCTAAAAGTTTATTTGCGTCGCGACGGCTATTTTCCGCTGCGTCAATTTCATTTGAAATGTGATTTTCACGATCTTTCATGATCTTCATTAACGGTTTCCAAGCAAATTTAGATAATAGGAGCATTAGTACTAAAAATGCAAATAGTTGGTAGATAGAATCTCCCCACGTAAAACCGCCAGCATTCAGGGCTAGTCCTTCTAGTAACACGGATCATTCACTCCCTTCAGAGTCTATAAGAACACTTTTTATCATCTAAAATAGAACATATAGTTCTACATTCTGTTTACTTTCTAGCACAAACACCATGGAAGGCGTCTTTCGCTTTTCTAATTACATAAAGGAATGGCGAAGGTTCTCATTCGAATGATCTTCGCCATTTTTGAACATTTAATAAATTTACTAATTATACTGAGAACGCGATAACAACCGCGATGATAGGAATCGCCTCTACAAGAGCAACCCCGATGAACATTGTAGTTTGTAACATACCACGAGCCTCTGGTTGACGCGCGATACCTTCAACTGTACGAGATACGATAAGACCGTTACCAATACCAGCACCAAGTGCTGCTAAACCGATTGCGATAGCTGCTGCAATAGCTTCCATTATAAAATTTCCTCCTTAGTATGTTTAAAAAATAGAATTTTGTATTACTAAAAAAATATATTAATGGTCGTGGCTAACTTTGTGAGCCATGTAAACCATTGTTAACATTATGAAAATAAATGATTGGATTGCACCTACAAAGATACTAAATCCTTGCCATGCTAATAGTGGAATAAAGCTTAAAACTCCACCTAAAATACTAGCTGCACCTGCTGACGCAAGCATTCCTAGTAAAATTTCACCTGCATAAATGTTCCCGTAAAGACGCAGACCAAGCGTTAGCGTGTTGGCAAACTCCTCGACTACTTTAAATGGGAACATGACTGGAATTGGTTCAAAGAAACCTTTTCCATACTTTTTGAAACCATTAAGTTTGACTGCATAAACGTTTGTTAGAATGATAATCATTGCTGATAGAGTTAACGTAATCACTGGATCTGCTGTCGGTGATTTCCACCATAATTCGTGATTAACTGTGATTGCAAAAGGTAATCCCAGCATATTGGACACGAAAATGTACATGATCAACGTTAATCCAAGGATATGGAATCGGGCACCTTCATGCCAATCCATATTACTTTTAATGATTCCTCTAACAAAATCTACTACCCATTCAATAAAGTTCTGAACACCAGTTGGCTTCATGGCTAGTGTTCTTGTACAAAGTACTGCTAGTAAAAATACAATGACGGATGACACTGTGATCATTAAGATGTTTGAGAGATTGAACGGTATGATCAGACCAAATAGTTCAAGCTCGTGTATCGGTGCTTCATGCTCCATGAATTTCACCTCTCTTCCCCGTTGTTTCTTTTGAGCACAAATTGAAGAAGTATATCTATCATAATGACAATGTAATATGTCATTAATCCGATTACCACACTAATTAGATCAAAAATCTCCGGGAATCGAACTGTTAGGAGAACAGCTAAAATTGCTGTAGCCAATCTCGAAACCATTCCTAATCCTTTCGTTCCTTGACCTTGAGCCACTGCTTCACCAAAGAGTCGAGTCTTTCTTACCAAAATCCAGAAATTGAATAGACTTAGGGTTGTCCCTAAAATCAACCCCGCAAAAACGGTTTGGTAGTCTGTGAATCCCCAGCCAACCACATATAAGGAGAGTAAAAACAATATGTATTTTGTTCCCCTTTGGAAAATGGTTTGAAGGTCATTCATGTACACTAATCTCCTGCATTGAAATGGCGAATCAGTTGAAGCATACCGAAAATTCCAGCACCTAACCCTGTAAGTAGTCCTAAAATGAGAAACAACGGCTCAGTACCAATTGCTCCGTCAAGCCATCTTCCTCCAAAAACTCCGACTAGGATACAACCGACTAATTGGGAAGTGATAGCAGACATAAGGGCCATTGCGCGAAATGGATGGTGGTCTTTCTTTTTCATGGACAAGACCTCAATAAAATGGAGTATTTACGGTGGTAAAACTTTTTAAGTAATGTAGAATAAAAGTCATTCTGAAAACCCTACCATTCTACACCCTTGAATAGCATACAATAGGGGTTTGTCAATGTCAATTGTTATAGTAAAAAACTAAAATGATTCTAACATGATGTTCACAATTTGCTCATATTTTTTTAGGGTTCCATCGGATTGTAAAAAAATGCTAAAATTGTAAAAAGTCATAGCGTTGAAAGGACATTTTTTATGAAAGTTTGCAGAAGAATTTCAGGTGCGAATATTGAGGTCATAGGTAAATATATCGCCACTCTTAATGGAGCGATGGAAAATCATATCGGTTACTTTGGGACTGACCCGTCTGATATAGAGGATGTTTTAAAAGAGATTTTAGAAGATGAAGAGAGTTTAATATTCATTGCGACGGGTAGTCTTGATGCAATAGAAGTGGCAGAGGTTGTTTTGGAGGGTGCGGATGAGGGCTTTGATATGCGCCCATTATTAGGAGTATTGGTATTAGATGTAGATTCTGAGCGAAAATGGGTTGAAGTGATGGGCCCATTTAGTGAATCTGTGTCAGATGTTGTGTTTACGAGACTTTGGGAGGAAGCGCTGAATGTAATCGGTGAGGGTTATCGTTACCAGTTGTTTTTTCATGAAGAAAACGTTTCGTTGTTGAGGTTTGCCGGGCGACATGGATTTTCGTTCAAAGGAAATGAACTTATATATGAAATCCGTGATTATGAATCCAAAGGGCATAAGTTGACGTTGTTGGCGGATGAGGATAAGGAGGTATTTGTAGCGTTACATAATGCTGTATTTCCGCGTACGTACTATGATGGTAATGAGATTTTAGAGCGAGTCGATGAAAACCAGCAGTTGTTTGTTCATTATAGTGAGCAGGGTACATTGATTGGATATGTTTATATTGAGGCAGATCCTCTGATGCAAGACGGTAGCGTTGAATTTGTTGGCGTTCATGCAGATTATCGAAAACAAGGGATTGGTCGGGAGCTTCTTGGGAAGGCGTTGGAATGGTTCTTTGTTGAGCGAGGGTTTACCGGGCTGGTCACCTTGTGTGTGAATGAGGACTTAAAAGGTGCTCAGAATTTGTATGAAGCCGTTGGGTTTGAGAGGAAGAAGATGTTGTTAACGTATTTGCGTGAGGGATAAGGAAAGGGCGCTCTGTGTGGGAGCGCCCTTTTGTTGTTTGGTAGCAGGATTTTTGTTAATGGTAGAGCCGGTTGTGGGTTACTATCGGAAACTTTGGTTGTGCTATCGGAAATTCTGGGCCTTCTATCAGAAACTTTGGCCGCGCTATCGGAAAATCCGGAGCTTCTATCGGAAACTTTGGCCACGCTATCGGAAATTCCGGAGCTTCTATCGGAAACTTTGACGCGCTATCGGAAATTCCGCGCATTCTATCGGAAACTTCGGCCGCGCTATCGGAAATTCCGGAGCTTCTATCGGAAACTTTGACCGCGCTATCGGAAATTCTTGGCCTTCTATCGGAAACTTCGGCCGCGCTATCGGAAAATTGAGCCATCCTATCGGAAATTCTTCGTCTTCTTCATCAAAAATCCCACTCCTAAACCGGCCCTGGGCACACTTTCTCAGAACTAATTTCACTGATATCTGTACCTAAATCCCCTTTATCTGAAATCAACTCACCAGTTTCCGCACTCAACACCCCTGAGTGGGACAGGGTTCCTGTCCCCTCTGTCCCACCACCGGCAGGAGGGCGGACCTCAGAGCCGCCGCCGACCTCTGTCCCACCGATTCGTTGGTCACCTGGTTTTGGGATGTAGAGGTCGATTTCTAGGATGTCTTGTTGTCCGCTTTTTTTAGCGAAGATGATGGCTTTGAAGGCTCCTTTGGGCATGGATTTGAAGTCGAGCTCTTTACTAACCATTCCATGGTGTACGTTTCGCTTCCAATCGAGGAAGCCTTGGAACTGCAGGGTATCCGGATTGTACAGGGCAATTCCCATTTCATCCGCGCCACCGGGTAGGTACATTTCGTATTTCCACATACCCTTTTGATCACTCGGTCCTATGTTAAAGCCCATGACTCTGGGATAATCCGGCTCGTTCACTACGAAAAGGTAGGGAATAGTAATGAGTTGTTTTCCCGCTGTCATTTCTAAATAACCGTCATATATGGATTCTTTATCACTTGCCTCTAAAAGGGTCATCGTAACGGTTACTTCTTTTTCCTCACCTGGCTGTAAGTCAAAAGATTGAGGCAACTGCCAGCGAATGACTTCACTATGATTAGGTACTGCAAACGAGTACTTAATTGGATTTTTTCCTACGTTTTTAACCTTCAGCTGCGCAGACTTTGTCTCCAAACCTTTCATATCTGTGTATTTCCCTAGCTCTAATGAACCCGGCATGACTAGACTTTCTGTTTGGACTGCCTCTAGGAGTTGAATTCGTCCCGCTCCCTGTTCAAAGGTATGGTACTTCCCACCTTCTTTGTTCGTTAAAACCTTTGACGTGTTCATGAGCGCAGCTTTTACCTCTTCTGGCGTCCAATCTGGGTGTGCTTGCAATAACAGAGCAGCTGCTCCTGCTACATGGGGTGCTGCCATGCTTGTTCCTTGTAAGGAAAGATACCCTTTGGGAACCGTACTATTGATGGCAACTCCGGGTGCAACAACATCCGGCTTTATATCCCAAGTGGACGTGACGGGTCCTCTTGAACTGAAGTCAGCGAGTAAGTCCTCTTCCTCTTTAAAAGCCATGTGCACCATCGGATCGCCTTTTTTCATTTCACTCAGTAAAGCTTCTCCCTCTTTTTTAGTAATCGAAGCAACAGGGATACTGACTTGTTTTTCTAAGTTCCCAATAAACGAGCCCTCAGTATTGTTGTATATGATGACCCCTTGAGCTCCCATTTGTTCTGCATTTAACACTTTTTCTGTAAACGTTAGTGACCCCCGTTCAACGAGCGCAATTTTTCCAAATGAATCTTTTAATTCATCTAATTGCCCGATACCTCCGTTCGCTAGCTCATAGGTCTTTTCAATCGACCATTTTTCAGAACCAATCAGAGGTTGTAGCGTCATTTCTTTATCTTCCAGTCCGTATGTAATGACAGGGATTCGAAGGGGAGGTGTAGACGCCCCCACCGAAATCGCTTCTGAAGCTGTTCCCGGAGAGCCAACCGTCCATCTTCTTGGGCCCGTGTTTCCATTGGAGGTAACCGCCACGATTCCATTTTTCACCGCCTGATTAAGAGCGATACTGACGGGAAGATCCGGTCCGTTCACACTACTCCCCAGCGAGAGATTAAGCACATCCACCTTATCTTTAATAGCCTGCTCGATAGCGGCAATGACTTGTTCGGTTGTACCATATCCACCTGGACCCAATGCACGATAGGCAATAATGTTCGCGTCTGGAGCCACCCCCTGAAACTTACCATCCGCCGCAATGATCCCAGCGACATGCGTTCCGTGAACCGTGTCTAACTCATGTCGACCATGTGTTTCCATCGGGTCAGAATCACCATCTACAAAATCCTTTCCTCCACTGTAGCTCCCTTTTAAATCGGGATGATTATAATCAATACCTGTATCAATCACACCAACGGTCACTCCTTTACCCGTAAGACGTTCATTCTTCGCATCAAAATAAGATCGAACATCTTCTCCTCCAATGTAAGGAATACTCCCTTCCCCCATTGCATGGTAAGGATTCACCTCTGAAACCATGGTGATTTCTTGCACTTCATTCAGTTTTCTTAATTCATGAACCTTCCCCTTAACCGAAAAACCATTCAAGGCATGTGTAAAATAATGCCGGATTTCAAGGGTAGGATATTGCTGTACCAGTTGTTGAATTTGCTCCTCGTTCCACTTGTCCTCTAAAACCACAATTGCTATCTTTTCTTCATTCAAGTCTTCTTTTGGAAGTGGTGGAATCTCAACCTCAATCCCAAAAGCCGGTTGCGCCACTCCTAGGTAGAGGACTAACAAACAGAGCCAGATCCGCTTCATCCATGAGCCTCCTATAAAAGTTCACTTTTACATAGACTTACCAATTTTGTTGAGATTATGCTTCATGGACTAAGACAGCTTTACAACGCAAAAAAAGCCAGACCCCAAATTGGGCCTGGCCTCATATCTCTATGCTTTAAACGAGTCTGGTTTTTCGGTTGTTTGTTTGAAGTAATAGCGGATAGCGTCTGCAATACGAGCTGATGCTTGTCCATCTCCGTATGGGTTGGAGGCTTTGGACATTTTTTCGTATTCAGCCTTATCAGTTAACAATTCATGCGCTAGGTTGAAAATGGTATCTTCATCCACACCAGCAAGCTTCAAGGTTCCTGCCTCGATACCCTCTGGACGTTCAGTCGTGTCACGAAGAACCAGGACTGGCTTTCCAAGCGATGGCGCTTCTTCTTGAATTCCACCTGAATCCGTTAAAATGATCTCACTTCTCGATAGGAAGTTATGAAAATCAATTACGTCAAGTGGTTCAATCAAATGAATGCGTGGATCGTTCCCTAAAATTTCGTCAGCCACTTCACGGACTGCTGGATTTAAGTGAACAGGGTACACCACTTGAACGTCATCATGACTTTCGACCATTCTCTTCACTGCTTTGAACATACTGCGCATGTTTTCACCTAGATTTTCACGACGGTGAGCAGTCATCAATACCAAACGGTCTGAACCAATCTTATCGAAAATTTCGTGATGATAATCATCTTTAACTGTCGTTTTTAGTGCATCAATCGCTGTATTCCCCGTGATAAAGATAGACTCTTCCACTTTATTTTCTTGGCGAAGGTTCGCAGCCGATTTATCCGTTGGCGAAAAGTGCAGATCTGCTAAAACCCCCGTCAGCTGGCGGTTCATTTCCTCTGGATATGGAGAATATTTATTCCATGTGCGTAGCCCCGCTTCCACGTGCCCAACAGGAATTTGGTTATAAAAAGCAGCTAAGCCAGCAATAAAGGTCGTTGTTGTATCACCATGCGCTAACACGATGTCCGGCTTTGCTTCCTTCATCACTTTGTCTAGCCCTTCAAGTCCACGAGTCGTTACATCTATAAGGGTTTGACGGTCCTTCATGATGTTCAAATCATAATCGGGTTCAATTCCAAAGATGTTCAAGACTTGATCAAGCATTTGACGATGTTGTGCCGTTACGGTCACAATCGTTTCGAATTGCTCGGGTCTCTTTTTAAGCTCAAGTACGAGTGGTGCCATTTTGATTGCTTCGGGTCTAGTTCCAAAGATGGTCATTACTTTTATTGGACGATCCATTTTATCCACCAACCTTTTAATAATCCGATCTTATTTCGTACCGAATAAGCGATCCCCTGCATCTCCTAAACCTGGTACGATGTAGCCTTTTTCATTTAGACGCTCATCTAATGCCGCGATGTAGATGTCCACATCTGGATGTGCTTCTTCCACCGCTTTTACCCCTTCAGGTGCTGCAATTAAACACATGAGCTTCATGTTTTTAGCTCCGCGTTTTTTCAAGGAGTTGATCGCTTCAACTGCAGAACCACCTGTTGCTAGCATTGGATCTACTACGATAAAATCACGCTCTTCTACATCAGAAGGAAGTTTTACATAGTATTCTACTGGCATCAATGTTTCTGGGTCTCTGTACAAACCGATGTGTCCAACTTTTGCAGCTGGGATTAGTTTTAAGATACCGTCAACCATTCCGATTCCTGCACGTAAAATAGGGATGATTCCAAGCTTTTTCCCTGCTAATACCTTTGATGTTGTACGACTCACCGGTGTATCAATTTCTACATCTTGAAGAGGTAGGTCTCTAGTTGCTTCAAAAGCCATTAGGGTTGCCACTTCGTCTACAAGCTCACGAAATTCTTTTGTCCCAGTGCTTTTTTCTCTTATGTACGTTAATTTATGCTGAATTAACGGGTGATCAAACACGTATACTTTAGCCAAAAACAATCTCTCCTTTTTATATCGCTGTTTTCACATACTTTGTTGCTTCTGTACAATAGTTGACTCAATTACAAAGGCCGTTGATTTCCGTTGCAGGTGCTTGCTTTCCGTGGGCGGTCCGGGAGCCTCCTCGTCGCTCGCGCTCCTGCGGGGTCTCCCTTGTCCCTTCCTCCCACAGGAGTCAAGCACCTTCCACTCCAATCAACTGTGGTTGAACTTTGATTGCAAGAAACAACAATCTTTACGAAAATTGCCTTTTGTATTTAATGCTAGGCAATTATTCACCTAGACACTTATGTAAATCATATAACTGTTATTTTGCACACTTCGTACAATTTTACAGAAAAAAAATTGCGAGGGCAATAATCTATTGAAATTGTTACGAAATCGTTAAACACCATAAAGAGCCCCCCATCTTCATAGCTGTGATATCTACGAGTTGGGGGGCCATTATATTAGCCTCTTTCAGGGTAAAGCGTAAAGCGGCTAGTTAGTGCCGTTACACGACCGCTTGCTTCTTCAAGAGCCTTTTCATCTTCATGATTTTTTAATACAAAAGCAATGATGGATGCAATTTCCTTCATTTCTTCTTTTCCAAATCCACGTGATGTAACCGCAGCGGTACCAATACGGATACCACTTGTTACGAATGGGCTTTCTGGATCGAATGGAATCGTATTTTTGTTAACCGTGATTCCGATTTCATCTAACACTTTTTCAGCTACTTTACCTGTGAGGTTTAATGAACGAACATCTAACAGTAAAAGATGATTATCTGTTCCACCAGATACTAGATCAAGACCTTCACTTTGAAGAGCTTCCGCAAGTGCCTGTGCATTTGAGATAATGTTTTCAGTATATTCCTTAAAGCTATCTGTCAATGCTTCTCCAAATGCAACCGCTTTTGCTGCGATGACGTGCATTAAAGGACCACCTTGGATCCCAGGGAAGATAGACTTATCAATTTTCTTCGCGAATTCTTCCTTACAAAGAATCATTCCACCACGTGGACCACGTAAGGTTTTGTGAGTCGTCGTTGTAACGAAATCAGCATATGGCACTGGGTTTTGGTGTAGCCCAGTCGCTACTAAACCAGCGATGTGCGCCATATCAACCATTAGGTACGCGCCAACTTCATCTGCAATTTCTCTAAACTTCGCAAAGTCAATCGCTCTTGGATATGCACTTGCTCCGGCTACGATTAGCTTTGGCTTATGCTCCTTTGCTTTTTGAAGAACATCATCATAGTTAATAGTATGAGATGTCTCGTCCACTCCGTATTCTACGAAGTTATATTGAACTCCACTAAAGTTTACAGGACTTCCGTGCGTTAAGTGACCTCCATGAGAAAGGTTCATTCCAAGCACCGTGTCACCTGGCTCTAAAACAGTGAAGTAAACCGCCATGTTCGCTTGAGCTCCAGAGTGAGGCTGTACGTTTGCATGCTCCGCACCAAAAATTTCTTTCGCACGGTCTCTCGCAATATTTTCAACTACATCTACATATTCACAACCACCATAGTAACGTCTACCAGGGTAGCCTTCTGCGTATTTATTCGTTAAAACGGAACCTTGTGCTTCCATAACAGCTTCTGACACAAAGTTTTCAGAGGCAATCAATTCAATCTTCGTACGTTGACGATCTAACTCTTTCTGCATCGCTTCGAACACTAATTTGTCTTGAGTATTAATGTGGCTCATTGATATTTCCCCCTTGTAGGATGGCAATTTTACGATAATTCTCAATTCCGTCATTATTGTATCATGATTATCCAATTGAAAAAAGAAACTTCAAGGAGATTGTAAACCTTTTCAACCTCGGTACTATTGTTTTTTGGTTAAAAGAAGCTTGTCCGCCTTCGTAATGCTGTCTTTTAACCAAGGTGGCGTCTTCTGGTGATTCAAGATTTCTTCGGAGGTCATCCAATAAATATTTTCGACTTCGTCCGGACTTTTGCGGTAAGGTTCGCCTGAGGCAATTTCTCCTAGAAACACGATATTGATGACATGCACTGAGTCCCCAGCCACAAATGATACTCCGTGAACATACCGAACATTGTCTTTTAAAATGATACCTAATTCTTCCTCTACTTCTCTTTTGACCGTATGCTCCAGAACGTCTGCCACATTTCCTTCCTGATCTACCTTTCCTCCAACAAGTGAAAGAGTTCCTGGTTCATGCTCTTCTTTTAGCCCTCTTTGAATGATTAACCAACGTCCGTCCTTATGTATGGCTGCTTCTACATTGACTATAAACATAGGGGGTGGCCTCCTCTTTTTATTGATATGTTTATGTATATTGTACCTTTTTGGGGTTGGGGTGTGGTGGATGAGTTTTGAGTGGTGGTGGTTTTTGTGATGGGGGCTGGTACTTTCCAGTGGAGGCCGCTTTCTTTCCGGCGGAGCAAGTTCATGGTTTGGATTGGCTTTTTTTATGGGACATTATATTTCATTTATGGGACATATCTACTCTCTTGTGAGACACTTCCACCCTTTTATGGGACATTTCCACTCTCTTATGGGACACTATCCTCATCGGTTATATGACACAACTCGCCCTCACTTTAAAGTCCCTCTCAAATCAAAACAAAAAAGCCGCACAAGGCGGCCCCACACTACGCAACTTTCACTTTCTGTTTTTCTCCCCCACCCATTCGCTTAATCGCAACTCCGATCAGGAACAACAGTGAGATCACACCAAACACAATGACCATTTTCTTGAATCCGATCGTATCCAGGAAGAATCCTGTTAGGAGCATTAGGATTTGGAAGATGATGTTCTCCACCATTCCTCTAATGGAGAAGAAACGCCCGTGATGCGATTCTGGGATTTCCGTTTGGAAAATGGTTGTGATAATTGGAAATAGCGAACCTGCCGCTAATCCAAAAATCGCAAACGAAACAACCGGCATGAATGAAACATCTGCAAAGAATAATGAAAGCTGAGTTAAAGAGATAAACAGGGTGATCAATAGTAACGGTTTGATATTTTGCTTATCTTTAAAGAATCGTTTTGCCATGAAGGTTCCCACTAGTACCGCTAATCCTTCAGCCGTATATAAAATTCCTTTAATTCCTGGGTTTCCTTGCATTTCTCCGATTTCGATTACCATCAGGTTAAATCCTGCGAGGAAAAAGAAACATGGAATCATGAGTAAAAGTCCGTTAATAACCATTGGCTTTCCTTTTATAACCGGCCAAAGTTCTGTGAAAGTAGAGACGAAGTTTTCCTTCTTCTTCTCTTTTACTTCCGTTTTTACATCTCCTTCGATTCGAAGAAAAGCAGTTGCAATCAATAAAACGAAATAGGAAATCATCGTGACCAGATAAAGTGCATTCAATGACATGGCGACAATCATCACGCCACCCAGCGCAGTCCCTACAATTCTTGCACCGGTAAAAATATTCATATAGACACCATTTGCTGCTAATAAGTGTTCCTTTGGTACGATTCTTGGAATGACCGTTTGCATCGCTGGATTAGCAAATGTGACCGTAATTCCAATCACAAAAGTATACACAACCATCCAGGCTACCGAGTTATAGGCAATCGCTAAGAACATGAAGCCAATCGCAACCGTTCTGACAAAACTCGTAATCATTAACACTCTCTTTTTTTCCGAGCGGTCAATGACACGCCCTGCCATCGGAGCAAGAAAAACACCAACCACGAATCCCGCTAATATGATTAAAGCTTGTAGGAATGAGGACTCTACATTCCTTGCTAAAAACTCAAGGTTTCCAATGATTCCAACCCATAAACCGATGCTGGAAACCCCTACCCCTAAGATGATGATGAGAAAATTTCGATTCCACATATTTAATTGTCCTTCCCCTTTTTACTTCGAGACACTAAATTCTTATCTATTATACTGAAATACTCTCGAAAAAGAATCCCCTAATTTTTAGGAAAATAAAAAAAGAGACCTCTTTCACAAGGTCCCTCATTTAACACGATTCATTCTCAGGCGAATCCACATAAACAGCTCGTTCTCCACCAATCAACTTCGGTCGTGTACTAGCAAGTGTAACATGTGCATGTCCCACTTCCTTCTTACTGACTCGAATCGGTACAGCCACTGCTTTTAAATGCATACCGATAAACGTGTCACCAATATCTATACCAGCATGCGCTTGAAGCGATTCGACTACAACCGGCTTTTGGAAATGTTTATATGCGAAAGTGGCCATGGCGCCTCCCGCTTTTCGAACAGGGATGACCGTTACGGGCTCTAAGCCGTATTTTTCCGCTGTTGCTTCTTCGACTACAAGCGCACGGTTTAGGTGTTCACAGCATTGAAATGACAGGTGAACCCCAGTCCGTCCCTGAAGTTCCTTTAACTCTTGGAAAATCATTTCCGCGACTTGATCCGTTCCCGCTGTTCCAATTCGTTCACCCGCAATTTCGCTGGTGCTACAGCCGATGACCAGGATTTTCTTTTGGTTCAACGAAACCTGCGACTCGAATTCTTGGAGAATTTGCTTCCAGTCTAGCTGAGCTTGTTTTAGCCAATCCATTGTTTCATCACAACCCTACAGGTTCTTTTGCTCATATTCTGAGATTTTTCCGATTCGGTTCGCGTGACGTCCACCTTCATACTCGGTTGTAAGCCAGGTCTTCGCAATTTCGCGTGCTAGGCCCGGTCCAATAACGCGCTCACCCATCGCTAGCATGTTGCTGTCATTATGTCCACGAGTTGCCTTTGCACTGAAAACGTCATGAACAAGCGCACAGCGGATTCCTTTTACTTTGTTCGCCGAAATGGACATACCGATTCCAGTTCCGCAAATTAAAATACCTCTATCGAATTCGCCGCTCGCTACTTTTTCAGCTACTGGGAGTGCATAGTCTGGGTAGTCTACGGATGTTTCACACTCACAACCAAAGTCTTGAAATTCTATTCCTAATTCGGTTAATAACGCTTTGATTTCTTCTCGGATATTGATACCGCCATGATCTGAAGCAATTGCGACCTTCACGTAAGGTTCACTCCTTCTGTTTTCATTCTAGCTTTATTTTGTCATAACTTTTTTGAATTATAAAGTTTTTAGGCAATTAAAAAGTCACCCTTTACACGAAGTGAAGGGTGACAATTTCTTATAACTGAAACTTCGCAATCGCCTGCTTCAATTTATCAGATTGCGCTTTTAGTTCATTTGCTAGTGTTTCGACATGTCGGATGACATTGGATTGTTCTTGCGTTGCAGCCGCTACTTCTTGTGCTCCCGCTGATGTTTCTTCTGCGATTGCGGCTACTTCTTGTGATTGAGTGGATGTGTTTTGGATATGTTCCATTTGTTGGTCGACTAGATCAGATATGCTTTGGATGGACTCTGCCACTTCATGGATCGTTTTAGCCATTTCCTCCATTGCGGTTTGGGTAGCCGTTCCTTTTTCTGTCTCTTCTGCTGCTTTTTTAACTTGAGCTGTAATTTGACTGACGACGTTTCGAACTTCCCCTTGAATGCTTTGAATCAATTTGGAGATGTCAGAAACGGCTTTTGTACTTTCATCGGCAAGCTGACGGACTTCTTCTGCAACAACAGCAAAGCCTTTTCCATGTTCCCCAGCACGAGCCGCTTCAATGGAAGCATTTAGCGCCAAAAGGTTCGTTTGTTCAGCAATGTCCCCAACTAACTTGATGATTTGTCCGATTTTTTTCGCATGGCTCTCTAGCTCTTGAACAACCGCTAACGATTGTTCATTTTCCTTAGAAAGCTCACCCAGACCTTTTAATAAGGACTCAATGACAGCGGTACTTGTTCTTAAGTCTTCTACCATCTCTTCGGACACTTTCTTCGTAGAAGCCGCTTGTCCACGAACATTTTCTGCAATTTTTACAACATCTTCAACCGATTCTACAGTTGTTTGAACAGAAGATGCTGAGTTTTCTGCTCCTGAAGAAATTTCGCTGATGGTACGAGAGATGCTTTCTGCCTGGTCGGCTGCCCTTAAAGATTCCTCTGAGATGGCTAGAACTTTTTCACCCGTTTGGTTGGCTGCATCTCCTACTTCTTTAACCATTTCCCGTAGATTTGTTGTCATTGTTTGAAAGGCTAAACCTAGTGCACGAATTTCATCGTCTGACTTAGATACTTCAATTTCAGTATGTAGATTTCCAGATGCCGTTTCTAAAGCGGCTTTTTCCAATTGTTTAATTGGTTTAACAATCCAACCCGCTGCAATAAAGGTTAAGATCCCTGACCAGATAGCCCCTAATACTAGAGTAAGCAGGGTAAAAGTCCCCTGACTCACTCCAATTAGTTCGTTAATTGGTTCATATAAAAATGAAATAAAAATAGCACTTGTTGAATATGTAATAATCGCTAGTGTAAATGTTAATATGACTAACTTTCTTCGAATGCTTAACTTATACCCTGTATGTTCCCCCACTGTGTGCTCCCTCCGTTACTTCTCATTTTCTAGTTTTTTTATTGCTTTTTTTATAAGACTAATTAATTCTGAATACGTCATGCGGTAGACTTCTAGATCTCCGCCGAAAGGATCCATTATATCGCCCTTTTCCCCTACATATTCTTTCAGCGTGAACGTCTTGCTTTTGGCTGACGGGAAACTGGTCTCAATCTGCCACTTATGTCCCTCTGTCATTGTAAAGATATGTGTTGCCCATTCTATTAACTCCTCCGTTAGTGGCTGAGATGAATGAGAGCACTCCATATTATTTTCAGAAAGAACTCGTTTCGTATGTGGGGATGCATCACTACCATTTGATGCAAATATCCCTGCGGACTGCACATCAAAACCTTCTTGGTCCATAGCTTTTACAATAGCTGCAGCCATCGGACTGCGACATGTATTACCTGTACATACAAATAAAATCTGTTTCATGTCAACATCCTCCTTGACTACCATTATAGACCAGTCTTTCACCGCATAGTAGGCGAGCAGAATCCTTTTTTCAGAAAAGTTCTATTCCTTATATCGGTAAAAGCTGGCACTTGTTTATTTAATTGCACCATTCTAGGCAAAAAAAATAACAGGACTCCATGTCCTGCCACTTTTTTTAAATGGGTAGTAATAATTTAATGCCAAACACAAAAAGGATACTACCACCCAGTGCTTCACTATATTGTCCCAGTAGCCCCTGTACTTTTCGTCCCAAAAGTAATCCAATCCAGGTTAACAATGTAGCCGCTAGTCCAAAACAGATCACTGCAACAATGGTTTTAGCCCCGTAGATCCCCAAGGTAAGGCCAACCGAAAAGCTATCTAAGCTAACGCTAAGGGCAAACACCATTAGACCCATACCCACAGGTCGAATTGGGCTGGATTCCTCTGCTTGAAAACTTGCCCAGAACATTTGTAAGCCTAATATTATGAGCAAAAGTCCTCCTGCATAGCTTGCAACTTGTCCGAATGTATCCGATAAATATCTGCCCGCCATCATTCCAAGTAGGGGCATCCATACATGAAATAAACCGACCGTTAGGCCTATCAATACTATTTGCTTTAGCCTTAGTTTGATCATTCCCATTCCAAGTCCAATGGAAAATGCGTCCATTCCTAAAGCAAAAGCCATGATTAGTAAAGTGATGAGTTCTCCAAATGCTGTCACGCTTGTTCCTCCTTTGGACGTGCCTGATGATAGCATATGCAGTCCATTAGGAATTTAGAAGAAACAGAAGTGGAATTTGGAAATAAAAATAATGACTTTTAACGAGGCCCGCAGCCCGAATACACTTCGCTTTCCGTGGGCGTCCCGTGAGCCTCCTCGCTTCGCTGCGGGGTCTCACTATGTCCTCTTCTCCCACAGGAGTCAACGTGTATTCGGGCTGCTCAGCAGTTTCAATAATATTTTCCACTTGAATTTAAGTTAACAATAGAAAAAGAAGCCAAAGTGACTTCTTTAATTTTTAACTACATTATTTTTTCAAATTTTCCTCAGTTAACACTTGATTCCCCGCGGCCTTTCGCAGTCGGTTCATGATGGCTTGTCCGACTCCTTTTTCAGGGAATGTTTGACTGAGTAAGATATCCACATTGAGTTGGTCGCTTTTTCTGAGGGTGTCATATAAGGAATGGGCTACACTGGATAGCTCTTCTTCACTTCCAATTACAATGGTTGCGTCTGCCGTTATGTTTTGGTGGTTCTCTTGAGTTGATAATACTCCAACCCGCTTACCCTCTTGGTTAAAACGATCCACGAATTCCTGGAGCAGTTGAATGGGTCCCTCTACTAAAAATAATGGGTGCTCCGGCGCATAGTGACGGTATTTCATTCCCGGTGACTTTGGCGCTTCTTTTTCATCCTTTAGTGCAGGGTCTACTAGAACTTCTCCTATCAGCTCGCGGATATCTTCTGCGGTAATACTTCCGGGTCTCAGGATAATCGGGATATCCCCCGTACAGTCCACAACTGTGGATTCCAAGCCATATCCGGTTTCTCCTCCATCTACAACGCCTTTAATTCGCCCGTGTAGATCATCTAACACATGCTTAGCTGTTGTTGGGCTGGGTCTACCGGATCGATTAGCACTTGGTGCTGCAACTGGTACATCCGCTTCCTTTAATAATGCGATCGCAACAGGGTGCTCTGGTACACGAATGGCTACCGTATCCAGCCCCGCCGTTACAAGCTCAGAAAATACGCCTTCTTTCTTTTTAAAAATTAAAGAAAGAGGACCTGGCCAAAATGCATTCATCAGTTTTTCCCCAACCGGAGTTACTTCATCTACCAGTTCACGAAGCTGATCTTTTTCAGCAATGTGGACAATAAGTGGATTATCACTTGGCCTTCCTTTTGCTTCAAAAATTTTCTTTACTGCGGTGGAATCTAAGGCATTCGCCCCTAATCCGTATACCGTTTCTGTCGGAAAAGCTACCACTTCTCCCTTACGAATTTGATGGGCAGCGTCCTTAATTTGTGGATTTCCCCACAAATCGTCCACACTGCTATCCACAATCCACAGACTTGTCCCCATACGTCCACACCTCTCTATATCTATTTTTGCTCTTTTTGTTATCAGTTTGTCCACATTTTGTGGGTAGGTGGTGGATAACTCTGTGGATAAGTGGCTGTTTTTAACCGTTTTCAGCCTAGATTGGAAAATGTTTATCCACAATCACAGGCTTTTTTTAAAACTTTTACACAATTCTCTGCATGAACATAACAATTTCTGATTGTAGAAGCTGTTTTCCATGCTCTGAAAGGGAAAGTTCCTCTGGTACCTCTTCTCTATCCACAGCGTTAAACCCTAAAGCAGCTAAAAACGGAACCGAACTGTTTCGGTTTGTCGCTAACAGTAACTGTTTTACTTGTTTTTCCTGTGCAAGCTGCATCATCTTTTCAAATAGTAGGAATAGACCTTCTTCCCGAACACTCGGCATCATAACAAGTGAACGCATCAGTCCTACTTGTTTCAAAGGTTCTACTCCTAAACATGCTACACATTCTTTGTTCTCTTTTTCAAGAATAATAAAATACTCGTATAAACGATCCACACCCTCGGAACTAACTCCAGCATGTTCTAAAAATCTTTTTAATGAAGCAACATCTTCTTTTCTAGCAAACCTTGATTGATATACCATGTATTCTACCACCTCTTTATCATCTCTTACTAATACATATGATTTAAGAGAGTAAATAGAACAAAAATGATATAAAAGACCATTCATCTGATAGAAGAATGATCTTTTGATAGTACTCGTTTAAAAGATAGACTTAAAGAAGTCTACGATGAAGAATCGTACTTCTACTTCTTCCTCTTTCTCTTCCACATACACTGGGTCTTTCTTCTCTTTTTTATCAGCCTTTGATAGTTTTACAGTCTTTTCTTTTGTATCTTCTTCTTTTTCCACAGGGTCGTCTTCAAACCCAGGTGAGGTTGCTACACCATTTGAGAAATCGACAAAGCATAGAGGAGGGAATAATACACACCACCAGTTTGCACCGGTACCCTCACCGATTGTGATAAGTACCGCTTCGTACTCACCAGCCGGATATAGAAACTCACCGTACAATTTCGTCGGGAACTGAACTTTTTCAAAATCTACTTTAATAGAATGTTGACTTCCTTCTTCTTTTAACACTCTTTGTGCAATTCTCTCAATCTCGGGTAAATTCCCTTTGATCGTATCCCTCGCCGCATCTAGCGAAGTTAGATCCTCAACCCAAGCTGTAATCGCCTTGTTGACTTCATCTCTAACCTTTTCTTTTACAAGTTGATCTTTTTCTGAATCACTATTTGCTAGAATGCGGAGGCGAATCGCTTCATTCGGTATCACTACCGCCTCGTTGGCTACCGCATCATTTTTTGGAATATATAAAGAAACAAGAGTCCCTACTACTAATAGAAAAATATAAGATCCCGCTAGAATTTTGGCTTTCATGGGATACACCACCCTTTCACTAAGACAGTGTGGCCAGGAATTCCAAATCTTAAACTATCAAATTGAAAAAAATGTGGATTTTATATTTTTGTGAGATTAGTAGAGTTGGTTTGGCAGTGAAATTTGATGGGTGAAAGGTGGATTTGGGGATGGTATGGGGCACTTTAGGGTGACTATCGGAAACTTTTGCCCGGCTATCGGAAATTTTGAGCTCTCTATCGGAAACTTCTACCCCGTTATCGGAAATTTTGACCTCTCTATCAGAAATTCCTGCCCACCTATCGGAAAAGATTGGCGCTCTATCGGAACCCCCGCCTCTCCCATCGAAGCTACCGCCCCCTACCAAAAGCAAACTCCCTATTTTACAAAAACCCGGCTACTCCCAAATCAAAAAAAGAAGTGCTTACTCCCAGTTTCGAGAAGCACACACTATTCCACCTCTAAATAAACCATTCGTTCTTTCCCGTTTATGTCTAATTCAACTGAAGCATTAAACTCAGCATTGACCTCTTTAAACAGATTCGCGACAGCTTCCCCTTGACCATGCCCGATTTCTAAACCGATGCAGCCCGGTGTGGAAAGTAAACCAATCGCCTGCGGAATTAACTTTCGATATATGTCTAGTCCGTCTTCACCCGCAAAGAGGGCAAGGTGTGGCTCGTGATCGGTTACAACCACAGACATGTCCTCCCTGTCTCGATCCGGGATATAGGGTGGATTAGAGACGATACAATCAAATCTCGTACCCTTGCCCTCAAACGGTGAAAGCAGGTCACCTTCCAAAAATGTAATATCCGCTTCAAGCTTACGACTATTCGCCTTCGCAACATCCAGGGCATCCTGTGAAATGTCCACAGCGTATACCTCCCAATGTGGCCTCTCCTTTTTTAAGGTAATCGCAATAGCCCCGCTACCCGTTCCAATATCGACAACGCGAAGCACCTGATTTTTCGGAAAAAGTTTGTCCGTTCTTTGCAGAATTCCTTCAATCAGTTCCTCTGTTTCTGGACGGGGAATCAGTACATTCTCATTCACATCAAAGTCTCGACCGTAAAATTCGGCGTATCCCATTAAATATTGAACGGGAGTCCCCTTACAATGTTCCTTCACTAGCTGCTTGAATAACTCTACTTTCTCATCGGCAATAGGGTCTCTCATGTGATAAAAAAGCTTTGACCTTGTCCAATTATGAACATGCTGCATGAGCCATTCACCAGCATTGGCATCTCGACCATGAACGTGTAAAAAAGAAGAAGCCCAAGTGAGGGCTTCCATTACTTTTGTTTCACTCATAGATCTGCATTCTCCAGCCTGCTTGATTGATCTTCCATGATCAAAGCGTCAATGACTTCATCTAGACGACCTTGTAAAATTTGGTCAAGCTTTTGGATCGTTAGACCGATACGGTGGTCGGTTACACGGTTTTGCGGGAAGTTGTACGTACGAATACGTTCTGAACGGTCTCCCGTACCTACTGCAGATTTTCTTTGCTGATCATATTCCGCTCGTGCCTCTTGTTGGAACTTATCATACACACGTGCACGTAGAACCTTCATCGCTTTTTCCTTGTTCTTGATTTGGCTCTTCTCATCTTGACAGGAAACAACCGTCCCAGTCGGAATGTGAGTCAAACGAACAGCAGACATTGTCGTGTTTACACTTTGTCCTCCAGGTCCACTGGATGCAAATGTATCTACACGGATATCTTTTTCATGGATATCGACTTCTACTTCTTCCGCCTCTGGAAGACAAGCTACTGTTGCAGTCGATGTATGGATACGACCACCGGATTCCGTTTCAGGGACACGTTGAACGCGGTGTGCTCCGTTTTCATACTTCAGTTTTGAGTAAGCACCGTTCCCGTTAATCATAAAGATAATCTCTTTATAACCACCGACACCCGTTGAGCTTGCCTCAATCACTTCTGTTTTCCAGCCTTGCGCTTCTGCATAACGGCTGTACATTCTGTAAAGGTCTCCTGCAAATAGGGCAGCTTCGTCCCCTCCGGCAGCACCACGAATTTCAAAAATAACGTTTTTATCATCATTCGGATCTTTCGGGATCAATAGTATTTTCAGACGAGCTTCGAGCTCTTCTAGACGATCTTCAAGCTCATCAATCTCTTCCTTTACCATTTCTCTCATTTCCGCATCTAACTTTTCTTCAAGCATGGCTTTCGCTTCATTAAATTGCTCTTTAGCCTCTTTATATTCGCGATACACTTGAACTGTTTCCTGGATATCAGACTGTTCCTTTGAGTATTCGCGAAGCTTTTTTGGATCATTTACGATTTCAGGATCACTTAAAAGCTCATTTAAACGTTCATATCGGTCTTCAACTGCTTGTAGACGATCAAACACTAGACTTCACCTCATATTCTGCATAACATTGTCATTATATTACATTGGGTGTTAAAAGGTCAAAGTGGATTTAAATCCAGCGTTTTAACTTTTTGCTTTGTTAAATTTTCTAAAAAATCTAACAATCCCGTTGACATTAAATTCGATTCTGTTAATATAATGGAAAATAAATCCTTTAATACGGAAATACGTTGAAGAAGACAGGTTCATTGAATGAGGGTCTAAAGAGAGCTGGTGGGTGGTGCAAACCAGTGGTCTGATCAATGGATAGCCCTTCTGAGTTAGCAAGCCGAACTGCATGAGTAGGCTTGTTCGGGTCATGCCCGTTACTGTCATGGCGCCAAATGAAGGCTGCTTCTATGAAAGCAGCGAACAAGGGTGGTACCGCGAAATCAACCTTTCGCCCCTTATCCTAGGGGGTGGAAGGTTTTATTTTTGTCTAAAAATTATTTAGAAATGAGGAGAATGAGTATGTTATCTGATCAACAGTTTTTACGAATTCCCGGTCCAACGCCTATTCCACCAAGTGTTCAACGTGCAATATTGCAACCGATGATTGGCCATCGTGATGAAGAAACAAAGATGCTCCTACAAACTATTCGCCCAAGACTTAAGCCCATTTTCGGCACCGAACAAGAGGTCCTAATTTTAGCTGGTAGTGGAACCTCTGGATTAGAAACGGCTGTCGTTAATACAACCCAACCTCATGATGAAGTTCTCGTTCTAGTCACCGGAGCATTCGGTGAACGATTTGCTCAAATTTGTGAAGCCCATCAATTGGTGACTCACCGCATGGAAGCTCCTCCGGGTGAAGCGATCGCTCCCGAGCATGTCAAAGCATTTTTAAGTGCGAATCCTTCTATAAAAGTTGTGTTTGCTACCTTTTGTGAGACTTCCACAGCAGTACTCAATCCCATTCAGGAGTTAGCACAAGTTGTTCAGCAAAACTCGGATGCACTTTTAGTAGTAGATGGGGTCTCATGCGTTGGCGGAGTCGAAACGAAGATGGATGATTGGGGTATCGATGTACTCGTTACAGGCTCACAAAAAGCATTGATGCTGCCTCCCGGTTTAACTTTTATAGCAGTAAGTGACCGAGCATGGGACCGAGTCCATCATAATCCACGACCTCGGTTTTATTTCGACCTAAAAAAGTACCATGACAATCTAGTGAAAGACTCTACACCATTCACTCCCGCTGTATCTCTGTTATTCGGACTGGATCAAGTGCTGAATCTTGTAGAAGAAGAGGGGGTAAAACAGGTTTTTACCCGACACCAATTGATGATGAAGATGACTAGATCTGCCTGTCATGCACTCCAACTCCCTCTCCTCACCACAGACCAATCAGCATCGCCAACTGTCACTGCTGTCTATCCAAGGGACTTCCAAGCGAATGAACTTCGACACGTGTTACTAAAAGAATTCGGACTGAATCTAGCTGGCGGACAGCAGGAGTTGAAAAATAAAATTTTCAGGATCGGCCATATGGGATATTGCTCACTAGCTGATGTTTTACAAACTATTAGTCTATTGGAGTTAGGGTTAGCTCGACTTGGAGTTGGACGTGAAGCCGGAGTCGGAAGTGCAGCCGCACAGTTAACTTTTCTAAATGGAGGGAAAACAGAATGACATTACGCATTTTGATTAGTGATCCATTGAGTGATGAAGGGCTTCATGCACTACACCAGGATGACCGGATTGAAGTAACGGTTTCTACGGAATTGAGTGTGGATGAGTTACTACATTGTATTGGCGAGTATGATGCGCTGCTCGTTCGTAGTCAGACACAAGTAACAAAAGAGGTACTTAGACAGGCCAGCAAGCTGAAAGTTATTGGGCGAGCTGGTGTAGGCGTCGATAATATTGATTTAGATGCAGCTACCGAACATGGGGTTCTTGTAGTAAACGCTCCGGATGGAAATACGAACTCAGCCGCAGAACATACGATGGCAATGCTCATGGCGTTAGCACGAAAAATCCCACAAGCTTACGCTGCCCTAAAGGAGCACCGCTGGGACCGCAAGTCCTTTGTTGGAGTGGAATTGAAAAATAAAACACTCGGGATTGTAGGACTTGGCCGGATAGGGGCTGAGGTCGCTGAACGAGCCAAAGGGCAAAAAATGAATGTCATTGCATATGACCCCTATTTAACGGAAGAAAAAGCTGAAAAAATGGGGATCCAATATGGGTGCTTAGAGGATGTTTTGGGGGCTGGGGATTTTATAACCGTCCATACCCCATTGTTGAAGGAAACGAAGCACTTAATTAACCATAAGGCATTTAGTCAGATGAAAGATGGCGTTCAAATCGTGAATTGTGCACGGGGTGGCATTATTGACGAAGAAGCCTTATATGAAGCTATTCTTTCTGGAAAAGTAGCCGGTGCAGCATTAGATGTATTTGAAGAGGAACCTGTCCAGAATTATAAACTTTTAGAATTACCTGAAGTGATTGCCACTCCTCACCTCGGGGCCAGTACCGTGGAAGCTCAGGAAAATGTGGCGATAGATGTTTGTCGGGATGTCCTCCAAATTTTAACGGGGGGCTTAGCAAAAAATCCTGTTAACTTCCCTTCTGTACCAGCTGAAGTGATGAAACGAATCGAACCGTACTTTCATTTATCCGAGAAAATTGGCGCGTTTATCTCCCGTTTAACGGATGAAGCTGTGGAGGAAGTTTGCATCTATTATTCCGGTGAATTGGCAGATTTAGATACAGCCCCATTAACTCGGAATACTGTAAAAGGTTTGCTACGACGCTACATGGGTGAGCATGTAAATGATGTAAATGCACACTTCCTTGCTCAGAAGAAAGGGATCGTCATTATTGAACATAAATCCTCATCCACAAAGGGCTTCACTAATTTGTTAACTGTTGAGATTAAAACCAAGTCAGGAGCAAGGAAAGTTGCCGGAACTCTTCTAAGTGGGTTAGGAGCTCGAATTGTGAAGGTTGATGACTACAGCGTAGATGTGAAGCCTTCGGGTCATCTGATTTTAATTCAACATAAGGACCAGCCTGGTGCGATTGGGCGGGTTGGAAGCTTGTTAGCGAATTTCGATATTAACATTGCGACGATGCAGGTGGGCCGCTTAGATGTTGGCGGGAGTGCCATTATGATGTTAACCATTGACCGTCAAGCTGAGGGGCATGTTGTGGATGAGTTAAGAAGGTTGACTGATATATTTGCGGTGATTGCGATTGATTTGTAGGTTTGTGGTGCGGGGGTTCGGAACATAACCGGCGTTTTTCAGAACTCGGCACCTCTTTTTCAGAAAAATCCGGTTTATGTTCTAGTTTTAAATCCAAGGAAAGAAAAGTAGAACATAAGTATGTTTTATGTCCTAGTTTTGGAGTCGAGGAAGAAAAATGAGAACGAAAATCCGGTTTGTGTTCTAGTTTTAAGGCCGAGGAGAGAAAAACAGAACATAAGTTAGTTTTACGTCCTAGTTTTGGAGTCGAGGAAGAAAAAAGAGAACGAAAATCCGGTTTATGTTCTAGTTTTAAATCTGAGGAAAGAAAAGTAGAACATAAGTTAGTTTTATGTCCTAATTTTGGAGTCGAGGAGGAAAAAAGAGAACGAAAATCCGGTTTACGTCCTAGTTTTAAGGCCGAGGAGAGAAAAACAGAACATAAGTTAGTTTTACGTCCTAGTTTTAGTGTGGAGAAAAAAAAGAGAACAACTCGACATCTCTTTTTCAGAACTCAGCACCCTTTTTCCAGAACTCAGCACCTCTTTTTCAGAACTCAGCACCCTTTTTTCAGAACTCGGCACCCCTTTTTCAGAACTCAGCACCCTTTTTCCAGAACTCAGCACCTCTTTTTCAGAACTCAGCACCCTTTTTTCAGAACTGGGCAACTCTTTTTCAGAACTCAGCACCTCTTTTTCAGAACTCGGCACCCTTTTTTCAGAACTCAGCACCTAAGCATATGCACCAAACAAAAAAGCAACGCCATCAAAGCGTTGCTTTCTCTATTTTAACCCAAACGATGCGTCTCCCTCTTCCTCCCACTAAACACCTGAATTTCTTCATACCCCACTGACCTCGCTAGTTCCAACGATTGATCATAAGCATATCCAACATGCTTCGGTGCATGGGCATCAGAACACAGGACGATTCCCACTCCTGCGTCATAGCACTTTTTTAACAACAGTGGATCCGGATACATTTCCCCCACTGGTTTACGGAGACCGGCGGTACTGATTTCAATACAGGTTCCTGATTTTGCGAGCGCCTCCACAGCCCGATCATACTGAGCTTCCACGAATTCCTGATCGTCCGGTTTATAGGAAAAGATTTTAATAAGGTCGATATGTCCTACAAAATTAAAAAGTCTCGACTGTGCAAGGGTGACGATTTGATCAAAATATTGCTCATATGCTTTATAAATGTCTCTCTTTTCATATTCATGGCGATAGATTTCGAGGTCAATCCCCCACTCCTCAATCCAATGAACAGAACCAATGACATAATCAAATGGATATTGATTGATAAAGGCCTCCATTTGCTTCTCTTTTCCAGGCGTGTAGTCCATTTCAATCCCCATTTTCACGTTGATTCCCTGCTTATTTGCTTCTTCAAAAAGCCCAAGATAATCATGAAAATGAAGTCCGCGTCGGTTATCAACCCATGGGTTTGAAAGGATTTCCTTTGTTTCCCAGAAAAAATAAGCATGCTCAGAAATTCCTAATTCTTCAATCCCTAGTTCTCTAGCCTTTTCTACGTACTGTTTTAAATAGTCCACTGAGAAATCACCGGTCTCATGCATATGTACGTGATAATCCGTGAGCATCGCCATCTCCCCTTTGGCTGATTCATTATCACTATAGTAACACACAGAGTTGCTGTCCCATTGCTTTTGGCAATTAAAAAAAACGGGACAGATACTTGTCCCGCACGCTTGGTTATCTCCGGTCTTCTTGCATTTTGACTTCAATATAATAGCGAGGCAAAGCTTTAATTAGAAGCTTATGAACTGCTGCTTCTTCTTTTACTCTTTCCTCCTGTGACATCATACCTTTATGGTAAACGCGAACCCACATGTCTTGTCCATTGATCATAACGGGTCCTGGTTCATATTCTGTTTCGTTTTCAATCACCCATTTTGCCTTGTCGACATCAGTACCTAAGGTCGGCATGTCTTCGCTAGGATCAATATATGAAGTCGGACTTTGGTTCGTGTTGATTGGATCGTCTCTTAAATCACGGCCTCTTCTTCCCTGATCATTGGTAATCATCTTCATTCCATTATAATCTGCTTCTTCGTAAATGGAATCCTGGTGATTGTTATTAAAACCACAACCTGTCATCGTCATTGAGCATATCAGGGGAATGATGGTCCATTTCAATACTTTAACCATATCATCTACCTCCCTATGCTTTTAGCTTCTCCCATATAATCTTGAATCAATCATCCAAAAAAAGGTGATACGAATTTCAAATCCAAAATAAAAAGCCTCATCGAGACATGTACACTCGATAAGGCCTGTTTTTTTAAAAAATTTCACAGGTTAAACTGTGGTTGTCGCTGCTGCCACCTTACCCGGGACTTGGTGATGGTGACGACATCTTGGTTCGTAGCTTTCAGCTGCACCCACTTGGATGACTGGGTCATTGTAGTGGGCTGGTTGTCCATCAATGAGACGTTGAGTCCGACTTGCTGGTGACCCACATACGGAGCATACAGCATGTAACTTAGTAACTAATTCTGCAACAGCCAGAAGTTGTGGCATAGGTCCGAATGGCTCTCCACGGAAATCCTGATCTAGACCCGCTAGCACTACACGGTGTCCCTGATTCGCCAATTGTTGAACCACATCCACAATTTCTTGATCCAGAAATTGAACTTCGTCAATGGCTACTAAATCAACATTTGCATCTACACGAGATAAAATATCCGATGGAGACGTTACAGAAATAGCTTGAACTTGAGTCCCATTATGGGAAACAACGGCTACCTCACTATATCGGTTATCAATGGCAGGTTTAAAAACGGCAACGGTTTCTTTTGCAAATTGTGCCTTACGTACCCTCTTAATGAGTTCCTCTGATTTCCCAGAAAACATACTTCCACATATTACTTCAATCCAGCCAGATTGTTTTACAACAAACATATCCATTGCCGCTCCTTCCAAGACCTTCATTTTGCATGCAGTTCGCCTGCAAAAACTATCTATCCTTTTTTCGTCATCTTTTCACAAAACTTATAATAGAAAAAAATGGCATTGTCGATGAATACCGTTATTATCAATGATATTAGTGCAAAAAATATTTATTTGAAGTGTTTGATAAGCAGAAATTCACTTTGAGGATAGGCTGCCGATATCAGCCCCAAAAATAAGTATTTTAATGTTTTTTCTATATTTTGAACGAAAAATACCCTATGTAAAGAAGAAAAAACAGGCAAGTAGTGTGCTTGCCTGTTTTTAAGTCTTTTATTACTTAAGGCCGTATTTTTTATTGAATCGATCAACACGTCCATCTGCAGAAGCAAATTTTTGACGGCCAGTGTAGAATGGATGACATTCAGAGCATACCTCTACGCGAATCTCTTCCTTAACTGAACCAGTTTCAAATTCGTTACCGCATGCGCATTTAACAAGCGCTTTTTTGAAATTTGGATGGATACCTTGTTTCATTCTTTTCCACTCCTTCTCGCCCTGAATCATTCGAAACAGAGTTTATATTCCATATACAGACTGAACAATCAGCCTGCGAATCTTTGAAACAAACTGTTATCATTATAACAAGTGAATAATAAGTTTGCAACCTAATTATAAAAGCAGAAGCTCACACAGAATTCTTTCCACCAGCAAGACAAACCTTGACATAGCGGTGTTTTTTTAAGAGAGAATGGACCTATGAATCAAGAGCCCAGCAATTAAACGCAGCTAATATTCTATGTGTAAAACTTATTCCATTCCTGTAAAAATTAGGATTTCTTTTGCTTCATTTCTTCAGAAAGCTGCTCAAAGAACTCTTCGTTGGATTTTGTTTGACGAAGACGTCTTAGTAATTTTTCTGAGAAATCTGGTGTGTCGGTCATCGCTTTTCTCATCGCCCAAAGCTTTTCGAGGTGATCTTTTTCTACCAGTAACTCTTCGCGACGAGTACCAGAACGACGAATATCGATTGCAGGGAAAATACGTCTTTCTGCAAGATTTCTATCTAAATGTAGCTCCATGTTACCTGTACCTTTAAATTCTTCGTAAATCACATCATCCATACGAGAACCAGTATCGACAAGAGCCGTTGCTAAAATCGTTAAGCTACCGCCCTCTTCGATATTACGGGCAGCACCAAAGAAACGCTTTGGACGGTGGAATGCTGCTGGGTCAATACCACCAGAAAGGGTACGTCCACTTGGTGGGATGACCAAGTTGTATGCACGCGCTAAACGAGTGATACTATCCATTAGAATAATAACATCGCGCTTGTGCTCAACTAGACGCATGGCACGCTCAAGGACTAATTCAGCTACTTTAATGTGGTTTTCTGGCACTTCATCAAATGTTGAGCTAACCACGTCACCTGCTACTGAACGCTCAATATCTGTTACCTCTTCTGGACGCTCATCAATTAAAAGTACAATCAGTTCCGCTTCCGGATGATTGGTTGTGATGGCATTTGCAATTTCTTTAAGTAGCATCGTTTTACCTGCTTTAGGTGGAGCTACAATCAATCCACGTTGACCAAAACCGACTGGTGAAATTAAGTCCATAATACGAGTCGATAGGTTTCGAGTAGTGGTTTCTAATGTTACTTGACGGTCTGGATATAAAGGAGTTAAGGCAGGAAAATGAACTCTTTCTTTCGCTGTCTCAGGGTCATCACCATTGACCATTTCTACATGGAGTAGACCAAAGTATCTTTCGTTTTCTTTTGGAGGACGAACCTTACCAGATACCTTGTCCCCGTTACGAAGGTCAAATCGGCGAATTTGTGAAGCTGATATATAGATGTCTTCAGAGCTTGGCGAGTAGTTGATTGGTCTTAAAAATCCAAAACCTTCTGATTGGATGATTTCTAGGACACCTTCCATAAAGAAGTATCCTTCTTGTTCTGCTTGAGCTTTTAAGATGGCAAAAATAAGTTCTTTTTTTGTTAATTTGCTGTAGTATGAAATCTTATATTTTCTTGCAAGTTCGTAAAGGTCTTTTAATTTCATATTTTCAAGACCGGTAATTGTTAGTTCTTCCATTTCTATAGCACCACGCTTTGTTTATTTAGTTTTCTATTGAATCAAGAAAAAAGATTCCTTCTCCCAAAGGTATGCATTCTTATGTAGGGTGAACGAAAAACGGATGGGTAGAAAGATGATTTTGGTTGGAGATTCAATCGAAGTTATAAGTAGAAAACAATGTAAAACCTTACACAATATTAGACCGATTTGTTGTTTTTGTCAAAAGAATTTAAATAGTTGGGAGCTCAGAACATATACAATTCCGAGCCCCAGCCTATTGTTTACGACGGCCTGATCACAAGGTTTGGCTTCTTTTTCAAGCTGTGTCTTCCATCGATAAAACGAACCGTTCCTGATTTTGCTCGCATAACTAGGGAGTGTGTTAATCCGTAGGAGCCTTTGAATTGGACACCTCTTAATAGCTCACCGTCTGTTACACCCGTTGCTGCAAAGATGGCGTCATCTCCTCGAACTAAGTCTTCCATGAGTAAGACTTTTTCTAGGTCTAGTCCCATTTTGATGCATCGCTCTACTTCTTGGTCATTCTGAGGTAGTAATTTCCCTTGGATTTCTCCACCTAAACATTTTAGTGCGACCGCAGCTATAACGCCTTCAGGTGCTCCACCGGATCCAAATAAGATATCTACACCCGTATGATCAAACGCAGTATTAATCGCACCTGCAACATCACCATCGTTGATTAACTTAATTCGGGCTCCCGCTTCTCTAAGCTCTTGAATGATTTTACCGTGTCTTTCACGATTTAAAACGGTTGCTACCACATCTTCAATGTCCTTATTTTTTGCTTTCGCTACAGCTTTTAGGTTGTCTAATACGGAAGCGTTGATGTCGATTTGACCAACTGCTTCAGGTCCAACTGCAATTTTGTCCATATACATATCTGGAGCATGAAGTAGGCAGCCATTATCCGCAATAGCCAAAACTGCAAGGGCATTCCAGCCACCTGATGCAACAATGTTTGTCCCTTCTAACGGGTCAACTGCTACATCTACACGAGGGCCATAACCTGTACCTAGCTTTTCCCCTATATATAACATTGGAGCTTCATCCATTTCTCCTTCTCCAATGACTACCGTTCCTTTCATAGGGACAGTATCAAATACATCACGCATCGCACTCGTAGCAGCTTCATCTGCTTCATCCTTTAGTCCTCTTCCCATCCAACGGGCAGAAGCAAGGGCTGCGCCTTCTGTGACACGCACTAACTCCATTGACAGACTTCGTTCCATGTAAGGTCCTCCTCTTTTGCAAGCCTTTACACCTGATATTGTACCAGATTTCTGATAGGGATTGACGATAGATTGGCAAAAAATAAGAAATTGGAAAGATTTCATCTATGTTTCTTGGGGTTTTCTTGGTGAGGGATAACCGATTACTCCCCCTTCGAAGCAAAAGGGGGAGGTTTGATCGGCTTATGGATTACGAGCTTTTCATCTGCTCGATTTCTTCTTCTGTCATTTTTTCTCGCCAGATTGTAGCACCTAGACCATTCAATTTCTCTACTAAATTACTGTATCCACGATCAATATGCTCTAAACCTGTAATTTCAGTGACCCCTTCTGCCATTAAACCTGCAATAACAAGGGCAGCGCCTGCTCTTAAATCACTCGCTTTGACTTTGGCACCTTGAAGTTGAACTGGGCCCGTAATGATCGCTGAACGACCTTCTACTTTTACATTGGCATTCATTCTTCTTAACTCATCGATATGTTTAAAGCGTGCAGAGTAAATCGTATCTGTAACAACACTCGTTCCTTCTGCACTCGTTAATAGGCTAGAAAATGGCTGTTGCAGGTCTGTTGGAAAGCCTGGATGTACAAGCGTCTTTATGTCAACGGCTTTCACTTTTTCTCCACGTCTTACAAAGATTTGGTCATAACTCGTTTCTACTGTTACTCCCATTTCCCTAAGCTTTGCAATGACGGACTCTAAGTGCTGAGGAATGACATTATCAATTAACACGCCATCTCCCATAGCCGCACTTAATATCATAAACGTTCCTGCTTCAATACGATCTGGAATGATGGTATGTCTGCAGCCTTTCAGCTCTTCAACACCTTCAATACGAATGACGTCAGTACCTGCACCTTTAATTTTAGCGCCCATACTCGTAAGTAATGTAGCAACATCGATAATCTCTGGCTCTTTTGCTGCGTTTTCGATGATGGTTTTTCCCTTAGCTTTTACAGCCGCCAGCATTATATTAATGGTCGCCCCAACACTTACAACATCAAGGTAAATTCTAGCGCCACGAAGTTCGTCCGCTCTAAGGTAAATGGCACCTTGCTCGTTTGTTACCTTTGCGCCCAGTGCTTCAAAACCTTTGATATGTTGGTCAATTGGTCGAGGTCCTAAGTGACATCCACCCGGAAGACCAATGACTGCTTTTTTGAATCGACCAAGCATCGCACCCATTAGATAATAGGAAGCTCTTAATTTCTTTACTTTCCCATTTGGTAACGGCATCGAAACCATTGAACTTGGGTCCACATGCATCATTTGGTCTTCTAGCGTAACCTTTCCGCCAATTTCCTCTAACAAATCTTTCAGTATTGAAACATCTGATATGTCAGGTAAACCTTCAATGGTTACAGGAGATTCCGCTAAAATCGTTGCCGGTATAAGCGCCACAGCACTATTTTTTGCTCCACTCACTCGTATTTGCCCTTTTAACGGATAGGCTCCTGCAATTTTTAGCTTTTCCATGTTAGACTCCCTTCCCATTGTAGCTTTACTCTTACGCAAAGTTAGTATTTTTTTCCACATTCAATAGATTATTCCGAACTGTATACTATTTACTAGTTTACACAAAAAATAGTGAATCATGAAGTAATACTTCAAAATTTTAGAAAATAGTTCTTTTGGATGTAGGTCCTAGGCTTTATCTCCGAAGGTACTATTCCAATCTTTTAAGAAAGCGTCAATTCCTTTATCTGTTAACGGATGCTGGAGTAACTGCATGATCACCTTATACGGGATGGTTGCAATATGGGCGCCTCTAAGAGCTGCCTCTGTTACATGTTGAGGATGTCTGACAGAAGCTGCAATAATTTCTGAATCGATATCATGTATTTGGAAAATGGTATGGATATCAGAGATGAGATCGAGCCCATTAAATCCAATATCATCCAGTCTTCCGATAAACGGGGAAACATAGGTTGCACCTGCTCTTGCTGCAAGTAGGGCTTGGTTGGCACTAAAGATGAGGGTTACATTTGTTTTAATTCCTTCTTTTGAAAAAGCATGGGTTGCTTTTAATCCTTCAGCTGTCATAGGGACTTTAATAGTGATGTTCGGTGCAATACCAGCTAGTTCTTTTCCTTCTTGAATCATACCTTCTGCATCAAGAGCAATGACTTCAGCACTTACGGAACCACTCACAATACTAGTGATTTCTTTTAGCCTTTCGTGAAAAGAAACGCCTTCTTTTGCCACAAGTGTAGGATTTGTTGTCACTCCCGCAATAACACCTAAATCGTTTGCATCTTTAATCTCTTGTAGGTTTGCCGTATCAATAAAGAACTTCATCCTATTTTCCTCCCCTGTTTATACATAATGTTTATAAAGGAAACCGCCTCAAAAAAAGGCGGTTCCAATTGTATCTTAAGCTTTATTTGAAGAACCAAATTCGCGCATTTTACCTTTTACGGTTTCTTTAATAGCGTCACGAGCTGGCCCTAAGTATTTACGAGGATCGTACATGTCTGTCTTTTCTGCTAATACTTGACGAACAGCCTTGGCAGAAGAGATTTGGTTTTCAGTATTTACATTGATTTTCGCTGTTCCAAATGAGATTGCTTTTTGGATATCCTTTGTTGGGATACCTGTTCCACCGTGAAGAACAAGTGGTAATCCAGTCGCATTCCCGATTTCTTCCATCTCCTTGAAACCAAGGTTTGGTTCTCCTTTATAAGGACCGTGAACAGAACCCAATGCAGGCGCTAGGCAATCGATACCTGTTCGCTTCACAAGCTCTTCACATTCTTTAGGATCTGCGTAGATTACACCGTCAGCAACCACATCGTCCTCTTGTCCACCAACTGTACCAAGCTCTGCTTCTACAGATACTCCATGGATATGTGCTAATTCAACAACCTTAGCCGTTGTCGCGATATTTTCTTCAAACGGATGATGAGAAGCATCAATCATAACGGATGTAAATCCTGCATGAATCGCTTGGGCACACTTTTCAAAGCTTGAACCGTGGTCTAAATGGATTGCAACAGGAACTGTCACATTGTATTCTTCCATTAAGTTTTTAACCATGCCAACAACGGTTTTAAAACCACCCATATAACGAGCAGCGCCTTCAGAAACACCGCAGATTACAGGTGATTTTTCTTCTTCAGCAGCTTGAAGAATCGCTTGAGTAAATTCAAGGTTATTTAAGTTGAATTGGCCAACTGCATAACCTTCTTCTTTTGCTTTAATAAGCATTTCTTTCATGGATACTAGGGGCATTCTAATTTCCTCCTTATGTAAGAATAAGTATAGCATTCAGCGATAGAAACGTAGTTTGTTTAAAACAGCTATTTCCAATATTAGCTTCTTTCCACACTAAAAATAATATTCCTCCATATGAAAAAAAACAACATTCGTTATCTTAATGTATTTGTAACCTCTGGTAACCTCTACATGGAAGGACACCGAAGTCTATACTACTTCTTTAAATTGCTGTGAATCAGCCCTGAAATTTCACTTTCAAAGTATAACAAAAAGCAGGAGCTTTGACTATTTTAACCTCTCGGATAGAGGTTCTAATCTAAGCTCCTACATGTACAATATGTATAGAATAAATGCTATTTTATATTTACCATTAACTAGATTTCAGCGGTAGATATTTTCGAACCGCTGTACGTATATCATCAATATCAAAAGGCTTTGCAAAATGTGTTAGCGCTCCTAAATCCTTCGCTTCTTGAATCAGGTCTAGCTCCCCATAGGCTGTCATAATAATGACACGGATGTCTTCATCGATTACTTTCATTCTCTTAAGAATCTCAATTCCATCCATACCCGGTATTTTCATATCAAGTAGTACAAGATCAGGGGAATGACTTTTGACGATTTCTAAAGCTTGGACTCCATTAGCAGCTTGGAACGTCTGATACCCTTCTTTATTAAACACTTCATTTAAAAGAATTCTAATCCCAAACTGATCGTCCACAATTAAAATTTTTTCTTTCATCTCTCCACCTCTTCCCGTTTTCGATACTTAAATTGTTACCTGAATAATCTCTCTTCACCTTTTATTCTATTTTGCAGGTTCCAATTCCTTCTACAATTTCCATATTTATAGTATTTTCGAAAAATAATTTCTAGATTTACTATAAATCTTCTCATATATTTTACAATGTTTTTTTATTTTCTTACAATAGTATCCACAGAACCTAAATGAAGTAAGGAGCTTTTTAGACATGAATAAAATATTTACTACGCAGCTGACAGGACTTTTTCAGCGGTTATCTACAGATGATTACGGCTATCAATTTGAAGACGCAGCTAGACTCCTTTCCCAAGCAATAATTGGTGAAGGTTCTATATATTTATATGGGAGTCAGGAACTCTCTGCCGTTCTAGCGGAGGCTTTGAACGGGGTGGAGCCTCTACCTTCTGTAAAAGAATTAACGTTGGATAATGTAAAAGAGATGACGATTGCGGACCGTGCATGGATCTTCACAAGGGAAATTTCTCAGGTAAAAGAACTTACATCCATGTTAGAGGACAACCAAATTCCGTTTGTCGTTGTTGCCAATAAAGAAAAAAATTCAGATGAGACTGTGGGAGATATACTAATTGACCTAAAAGTAAACCGTGGGTTAATTCCAGGGGAGACAGGTGAACGATTTGGTTATCCGACGGGAATGGCATCGTTGTTCATTTATCATCAGATTCACTTTTTGATTAGGGAGATGTTGGAGGAGGAAGAGTAAATTTTTCCGGAGCTGGGTATGTTAGAACCCTGAAAACCGGCATTTTGTAAAATTAACGGAACCTGGGTCCGCTATGTTATTTAAGCGGACAAGAGATCCGTTATTTGCCTAAAAAAGCGCGATTTCAATAATTTGGCGGACAGAGCTTCCGTTATTTGGTTTAAATCGGTGTAAAATGGCTTCAAAATAGTCAATTAGCGGAACCTGTGTCCGGTTGAACCCCTAAAACCGGCATTTTTATAAAAATAGCGGAACCTTAGTCCGGCTAGCGATTTAAGCGGACAGGAGATCCCTTATTTGCCTAAAAAAGCGCGATTTCAATGATTTGGCGGACAGAGCTTCCGCTATTTGGCTAAAATGTATAGAAAATGGACTCAAAAAGGTCGATTAGCGGAACCTGTGTCCGGTTGACCCTCAAAAACCGGCATTTTTATTAAAATAACGGAACGTGGGTCCGGCTAGGAATTGAAGTGGACAGGAGGTTCACTATCTGCCAGCATCTATCCCAAAACAAAAGGAAGTGGAGAGAAAGATTTATCTTTTTCCCCACTTCCTTTATTTTATAGCCTTATTATTATTGCTTCGCTTTAATAGAAGCCTCAACAAAGTTTCTAAATAATGGTTGAGGTCTTGTCGGTCTTGACGTAAATTCAGGATGGAATTGAGATGCCAAGAACCAAGGATGATCCTTTAACTCAATGATCTCTACCAAACGACCGTCTGGGCTTGTACCAGAGAACGTAAAGCCTTTCGCTTCCATCTCTTGACGATATTGATTGTTAAACTCATAACGATGACGATGTCTTTCATAGATTACTTCGTCATTGTACGCTCTCATCGCTTCCGTACCTTCGTTGATTTTACATGGGTATAGACCTAAACGAAGGGTTCCACCTAAGTCTTCTACATCCTTTTGCTCTGGTAGTAAATCAATGACTGGATATGGCGTATCTGGTTGAAGTTCTGAACTATGCGCACCTTCTAAGTTTAATACATTACGTGCATACTCCACACACGCTAACTGCATACCAAGACAAATCCCAAGGAAAGGCACCTTGTTTTCACGTGCATAGCGAATCGCTTCAATTTTACCTTCGACTCCACGGTCTCCGAATCCACCCGGAACGAGAACTCCATCTACATCGTTAAGAAGGCTTTCTACATTACCTGCATCCACATGCTCGGCGTTGATCCATTTCACTTCCACATCTGCATCAAAAGCAAAGCCTGCATGCTTTAACGCTTCAACTACAGAGATGTATGCATCCTGTAGCTCCACATATTTCCCAACCAATCCGATTTTCACTTTGCCCGATAGATTACGCACTTTGTTTACAAGAGCATTCCACTCTACCATGTCCGCTTCTTTACAATCGAGCTTCAAATGTTCACAGACAATCGAATCCAAATGTTGTGCTTGAAGATCTAATGGAACTTCATATAGTGTATCTGCATCGCGAGCTTCTATTACAGCTCTCGTATCGATGTCACAGAATAACGCAATCTTATCCTTCATATCTTGTGAAACTGGCATTTCTGTTCTTACTACGATTACGTTTGGCTGTATTCCTAAGCTACGAAGTTCTTTTACACTATGTTGCGTCGGTTTTGTCTTCATTTCTCCTGCCGCTTTTAAGAAAGGAATGAGTGTACAATGGATATACATCACATTGTCTCGACCCACATCACTTTTTATTTGGCGAATTGCTTCTAAAAATGGAAGGGACTCAATATCTCCTACCGTTCCACCAATTTCTGTGATGACCACATCTGCATTCGTTTCTTTACCCGCTCTAAACACACGGTCTTTAATTTCATTTGTAATATGAGGAATAACCTGTACAGTTCCTCCTAGGTAGTCTCCTCTTCTTTCTTTTTTCAAGACAGAAGAATAAATTTTACCGGTTGTTACGTTACTGAATTTATTAAGGTTAATATCGATAAAACGCTCATAGTGACCTAAGTCTAAGTCTGTTTCCGCACCATCATCGGTTACGAAAACCTCACCATGTTGATATGGACTCATCGTGCCTGGGTCCACGTTGATATACGGATCAAATTTCTGAATCGTTACTTGAAGACCTCTGTTTTTTAGTAGTCTCCCTAGAGATGCTGCTGTAATTCCTTTTCCAAGAGAAGATACAACTCCTCCGGTTACGAAAATATATTTCGTCACGATATAGTCCCCTTCCTTTTATACTTAATTTTTCTTTATTTATTTGCTCACGTAGTAGGGGAAAGGACGGTTCACTTCCTACATTTAAGTAAACAGCTTATAAAAAAAGTTTTTCCTATAGAGTTAAAATAACTCATACTTTTTTATGCTATTGAACCGATTGTTTATCAAACGCTGTTTTCGCATATATTGTTTCTTTGAACAATAGTTGATTCTTTAAACAAAGGTCGTTGATTTCCGTTGCAGGTGCTTGCTTTCCGCGGGCGGTCCGGGAGCCTCCTCGTCGCTTTCGCTCCTGCGGGGTCTCCCTTGTCCCTCTTCTCCCGTCGGAGTCAAGCACCTTCCACTCCAATCAACTGCACTTGAACTATAAAATCCATAAACAATACCCTTTACAAAACAGTCATTTAAAATAAAAAAAAGCCCCACTTACACTTTCATGTAAGGGAGCTTAGTGCACATTTTTAGAACGTCCTTTTTAAGGAGCCCAAAAAGTATTCTACAAGTCCTACATAGGGATGTCAAGATGATTATTTAGAGGTCATCGTCCTCTTCATCTATTTCATCTTCATCTAGTTCTTCATCTTCGTCTAAATACTCATCATCTTCTTCAATGACCTCGTCATCGTCGAAGTCTTCGTCGTCGTCATCGATTTCGTCGAAGTCTTCGTCTTCTTCTTCGTCATCGTCATCATCATCTAATAACTCATCTTCATCATATTCTTCATCTAGATCATCAAAGTCTAGATCTTCTTCATCAATATCATCAAAGTCATCTACGATTTCCTCATCTTCCGTAGCCTTTTTACCCTTTTTCTTCTTCGGACGAATGGTAGGTACTGTTTCCTCTTCTATTTGGTCAATCGGATACCAACCACGTAAACCCCATCTATTTTCACCGATGCAAATAAAACGACCATCAATATTTACATCTGTGTAAAATTGAGATATTCTCTCGCGCACTTGCTCGTCAGAACGTTCTAAAATTGATGCAATCTCAGATACCATGTCACTAAATGCCATTGGCTCCTTTTTTTCTTCCAATAATAGATGAGCCAATTCAATTGCGGACATTTCTTGGAGTTCTTCTTTTGCGTAATTTTTCAGACTCAAGAACACGCACTTCCTTTCCAAGAGATATAAGATCAAATAATAAGACCTAATTTATTATGTAAAAACAAGAGAGCCTGTAAAATGCTCTCAAAATCCATATTTATCATTATAAACAAATTCTAAACCTTTATGCTAGCGCTATTTTGCCTTTGCTCTTTTTTCGTAATCTTGATCAGGTTCCGAATTCTTTTCTTGCGATGCTGCTTGTTTTTCTATTTTCGCTTTTTTTATCTCTTTCCAAGCTAGGTGAAAGAGGTAAAAAGAGAACAAAAAGATAGGGATTGCACCTAAGTGAAATTGATATAGAAAGTGTGTAGCCACAAGAAATAATGCGACAATTATGATTTGTTTAGTCCATTTCCAGATGACCATGTAGCCGTACACTCCTTTCAAAGTATGAAACCGTTCTCTTTACCTTTACTCTACTATAACTTTCGACCTAAAAAAACTATTTGTTTGTAAAATTATTGAGAAGTTTTGTTCTGAGAAAAAAAGGCAAACTTCCCATACATGAAGTTTGCCAATTAGAACAAGATTCTTACATATTTCTTCGGTATTGCCCACCAACCTCATATAATGCTCTTGTAATTTGACCTAGGCTTGCTACCTTTACTGTTTCCATTAACTCAGCAAAGATATTACCACCAGATAATGCTACTTGCTTTAATTTTTCCAAAGCTTCTTCTGCTTCACTTGCATGATTTCCTTGGAATTCTTTGAGGTTGTGAATTTGTAGTTCTTTTTCTTCTTTTGTTGCACGAGCTAATTCCATTGAATCTAACTCTTCTTCTGAAGGAGGATTAGGATTCAAGTATGTGTTTACGCCAATAATCGGAAGTTCACCAGAGTGTTTCTTCATTTCGTAGTACATGGATTCCTCTTGGATTTTTCCTCTTTGGTACTGGGATTCCATAGCTCCTAGTACGCCACCTCGATCATCGATTCGCTCAAATTCTTTTAATATGGCTTCTTCCACTAATTCCGTAAGCTCTTCAATAATGAATGAACCTTGGAGAGGGTTCTCATTTTTCGTTAAGCCATGCTCTTTTGTAATAATCATCTGAATCGCCATTGCACGTCGTACAGATTCCTCTGTTGGTGTTGTTATGGCTTCATCATAAGCATTGGTATGAAGAGAGTTACAGTTGTCATGTAACGCCATAAGTGCTTGTAAAGTTGTGCGAATGTCATTGAAATCTATTTCTTGAGCATGGAGTGAACGACCAGATGTTTGAATGTGATACTTCAGCTTCTGGCTTCTTTCGTTTGCTCCATATTTATCACGCATAACAATGGACCAAATTCTTCTCGCTACACGCCCAATAACTGTATACTCTGGATCTAATCCATTTGAGAAGAAGAATGACAGATTTGGAGCAAAGTCATCAATATTCATACCACGGCTCAAATAGTATTCTACATACGTAAAACCATTTGCAAGTGTGAAAGCTAGCTGTGAAATGGGGTTAGCTCCCGCTTCTGCAATATGATAACCCGAAATAGATACGGAATAGTAATTTCGAACCTTTTCATCGATAAAATATTGTTGAATATCTCCCATCATTTTCAACGCAAATTCGGTTGAGAAGATACACGTATTTTGACCTTGATCTTCTTTCAAAATGTCAGCTTGAACCGTACCTCTAACAGTTTGTAACGTTTGGCTCTTCACTTGTAAAAACTCATCTACAGTAAGGACACGACCTAGCTCTTCCTCTTTTTCACGAACTTGTTGGTCAATCGCTGTATTGAGGAACATCGCTAAAATAATGGGAGCAGGTCCGTTAATGGTCATAGACACTGATGTCATTGGATGACATAAATCAAATCCATCGTAAAGCTTTTTCATATCATCAAGTGTACAAACGCTTACTCCACTTTCTCCGATTTTCCCGTAAATATCCGGTCTATAATCAGGGTCTTCACCGTAAAGTGTCACTGAATCAAAGGCAGTACTAAGTCGTTTCGCATCATCGTCTTTCGATAAATAATGGAAACGGCGGTTCGTTCTTTCCGGTGTTCCCTCACCAGCGAATTGACGCTTCGGATCTTCTCCTTGACGTTTAAACGGAAAGACCCCTGCTGTATATGGAAACATACCCGGAACATTTTCTTTATAAACCCATCTTAGTATCTCTCCATAGTCCTTGTATTTCGGAAGGGAAACCTTAGGGATATGAAGCCCTGATAAGCTCTTTGTTTTTAGTTCAGTTACGATCTCTTTGTCTCTAATTTTAGTTACAAACTGGTCTGCACTATATTTTTCTTTCAGGCTTTCCCAATTCGCTAAAACTTTTTGAGACTCTGGTGTAAGCTTTTCTTCTGTTCTATCTTTTAATGCTTCCAGAGAACGAATGACCTCTTCGTTTCCTTCAGATTCCTTTGCTGCTTCCAATGCGCCATCTAATTGGAACAAACGGCGAGCTATCTCTACTTGTTCCTCAGCGTTTTGGTGGTAACGTCTGACCGTATCAGCAATTTCTCTTAAGTAGTAGCGGCGATCATTCGGAATGATGATATTTTGCTTTTCCACTTCCACATCTTTTGAAAAAGTTGTGGTGAAGTTCTTTTGGCATTTCGTATTCACGACTTCAATTAGTGCTGCAAATAGTGCATTGGTTCCCGGGTCATTAAATTGGCTTGCAATCGTACCATAAACAGGCATCTTATCGAGTTCTTGGTCAAATAGCATACGACTTCTTTGATACTGCTTTTGAACCTGCCTTCTTGCATCCTCAGACCCTTTACGCTCAAATTTATTGATGACGATTAGGTCAGCAAAGTCAATCATGTCAATCTTCTCAAGTTGTGAAGGTGCACCGAACTCACTCGTCATTACATACATGGATACATCACAAATATTTGTGATTTCAGCATCCCCTTGACCGATTCCACTTGTTTCCACGACAACAAGGTCAAAGCCAGCAGCTTTTACTACTGAAATGGCATCCTTGATTGCTAATGATAGCTCTGATCTTGACCCACGTGTTGCTAAACTACGCATATACACACGGTTAGAGAAGATTGCATTCATACGGATTCTATCTCCAAGTAGAGCTCCACCCGTCTTTTGCTTGGTTGGATCTACCGATAAAATGGCAATTCTTTGTTCCGGTAATTCACGAAGGAAACGACGAACGAGTTCATCGGTTAATGAACTTTTCCCCGCTCCTCCTGTTCCCGTAATCCCAACAACCGGTACGTCCTTTGCAGAAGCCTTCACTTCATTTAACAATTCAACGGCAGCCGCTGCTTCTAATTCGTCCACTCCGTATTCGGCTAGGGTAATACAAGAAGCAACAGCAGATGGTTCTCCGCTCTTTACCTTTTCTAAAATCGACTTATCAAAATCACGAATAGTTGCGAAATCACACTCTTCAAGCATCTGGTTAATCATGCCTTGAAGACCGTGTTTTCTTCCATCCTCTGGTGAAAAGATGCGTGCAATTCCATAATCGTGAAGCTCTTTGATTTCACGTGGAATGATGACACCGCCTCCACCTCCATAAATACGGATGTGGCTTGCTCCCTTTTCTTGGAGTAGGTCATACATGTATTTAAAGTATTCAACGTGCCCACCTTGATAGGAAGACATGGCAATCCCTTGAACATCTTCTTGAATGGCAGCTTGAACGACTTCCTCTACGGAACGGTTATGGCCAAGATGAATGACTTCAACTCCACTTGCCTGTAGAATTCTTCTCATTATGTTAATGGAAGCGTCGTGACCATCGAACAAACTTGATGCTGTTACGAAGCGGATGTGATGCTTCGGTTTGTAAACCATTTGTGTGGTCATGGTACATCCCCCTTTGTTCGTTTTAAATTTAATTAGGACTATCAGATTGTTTAAATGGGCCCGCAGCCCTCCTACACTTTGTTTCCGCGGACTTACAATCGAGCCTCCTCGGGTCGTGCCTTGTATCACTCATCATTTAGATATACACCAGACTTATGACCTGGTTTTCGATGGCAGTCCTCCAAAAGTGGACATAAACTGGATTTATGTCCTAGTTTCCGAAGGGCTAACCCCCAAAAGTGAACATAAAACAGATTTATGTCCTAGTTTTCAAGGAGCTTACCTCAAAAAGTGAACATAAACTGATTTTATGTCCTAGTTTTCGGTATGCTGACCCCAAAATGTGGACATAAACTAATTTTATGTCCTAGTTTTCTATCAGAATCCCCAAAAGTGGACATAAACCGCTTTCTTATTTATTAGTAATACCTTCTAACACAAACTTGGTCTGCATTTGAATGTATTCATCTAAAGAAAACCTAGACTTCAATGCCCAGCGCCTGAAGCCCCACATTTGACCCTGGACGAAGATGTTATGCGCACATAACTGAATTTCAGATTCAGTCATCGTTAACTCTTTTTTCTCCACACAGCCTTGAAGGATTTCTTCGAACATGTGGACCATTTGAAGTTCTTTGTTTAATACGTAGGGCAAGGCATCTTTGGATAACGACTTAGCCTCTTGGTACATGACTAGTACCTCATCCTGCATGTCTGCCATGACTCGAAAATAGGCTTCAACCGCCGCCTTTAGACCTTCAATTGTTCCGAGTTTAGGATCAATGGATTCTTGGAGGCGTTCTTTTACTTCCTCATAAATGCTGTCACAGACTAAATAAAGAACGTCTTCTTTTGTTTCGATATATTCATAAAGGGTCCCGATGCTGAAACCAGATGCCTTTGCAATTTCTCTTGTTGTTGTGCGGTGGAATCCCTTTTCTTTAAACAAAGAGACTGCCCCTTTAATCATTTGGTCTCGTCGGACCTTTACTAGCTTTTCATCTTTAACGGAGGCATGCACCTCACGCTTATTGGCCACAGCAAACTTCCCCCCGCATCATAAAGAGGTATTTTTTCTTTTAATCTCTTAGTCTTTTGTAATCATACGGGAGATCACAAGGCGTTGAATTTCCTGTGTTCCCTCATAGATTTGAGTAATTTTCGCATCACGCATAAATCTCTCCACTGGATATTCTTTCGTATATCCGTAGCCACCAAAGACTTGAACAGCTTCTGTCGTCACCTTCATTGCTGTATCTCCAGCATACAGCTTCGACATAGCTGATTCTTTTCCGTACGGTAAGTTATTCGATTCTAGCCAAGCAGCTTGATATGTTAAAAGTCTAGATGCCTCAATACTTGTTGCCATATCTGCAAGTTTGAAAGAGATACCTTGTTGAGCGGCAATTGGTTTTCCGAATTGATGTCTGTCTTTTGCATAAGCGATGGATGCATCTAAAGCTCCTTGTGCAATACCGACTGCTTGAGCGGCAATACCATTACGACCACCGTCTAACGTCATCATCGCAATTTTAAAGCCTTCTCCCTCTTCTCCCAAACGGTTCTCGACTGGAACCTTACAATCTTCAAAGATAATTTCAGTCGTTGGAGAAGAACGAATTCCTAGCTTTTTCTCTTTCTTTCCAACACTGAAACCTGGGAAGTCTTTTTCTACGATGAAAGCTGTTGTGCCTTTTTGCTTACTTTCTGGGTCTGTTAAAGCAAAAACAACATAGATATCCGCAATGCCACCGTTTGTAATGAAAATTTTAGACCCATTTAAGATGTAGTGATCTCCATCTTTTTTAGCCGTCGTTCTCATTCCACCAGCATCTGAGCCTGAACCTGGTTCTGTTAATCCATATGCACCAATACTAGTTCCTTGTGCCATTGGTTTTAAATACTTATGCTTTTGCTCTTCTGAACCGAATTTGTAAATAGGCCAACCTGCTAAGGATGTATGGGCAGATAACGTTACCCCTGTAGAAGCACACACTCTTGATAGCTCTTCAACAGCAATACAATAGGCTAAATAATCGCTTCCGATTCCACCGTATTCTTCTGGCCATGGAATACCTGTTAAGCCTAGTTCTGCCATTTTATCGAAAATTTCACGGTCAAATCGCTCTTCTTCATCTCTTTCAGCAGCAGTTGGAGCTACCTCATTTTGAGCAAAGTCGCGAACCATTTTGCGAATCATTTCATGTTCTTCTGATAGTTTAAAGTTCATGTCTGTTCCCTCCGATTTGATGCTCATTAACTCAAGAGCTGTTTACTTATGACAATTCTTTGTATTTCAGATGTACCTTCATAAATTTCTGTGATTTTTGCATCTCTAAAATATCGCTCAACGTCGTACTCTTCTGTATATCCGTAGCCACCAAAGACTTGGATTGCCTCTGTTGTAACATCCATTGCTGTTTTTGAAGCAAAAAGCTTTGCCATTGAAGCTTCCATTCCACATGGAATTCCTTTTGAACGGAGATCAGCCGCCCGATAGATTAGTAGCTTCGATGCTTCGATTGCGGTTGCCATATCGGCTAGCTTAAACCCGACACCTTGCTGGGCTGAAATAGGCTTTCCAAATTGATGACGTTCCTTCGAATATGCTACAGCCTTTTCATAAGCTGATTCTGCGATTCCAAGAGCCTGAGCTGCAATCCCAATTCTCCCAACATCGAGGTTGGCCATCGCGACTTTGAAGCCTTCTCCTTCTTCACCTAGGCGATTTTCGACGGGCACCTTCATATCTTCAAACGTTAATTGAACGGTTCTAGACCCATGAAGTCCCATTTTCTTTTCGTCTTTACCCACGACAAGCCCTTGCGTATCTTTATCCACGATGAAAGCCGTGATCCCTTTTGATCCTAGTTCAGGATTCGTCGTAGCAAACACGATATATGTGTCAGCTTCTCCGCCGTTCGTGATAAAAACTTTTGTACCATTTAAGACATAATGATCTCCGTTCAGAACTGCCTTTGTTTTTAAACCGCCAGCATCTGAACCGGCACCGGGCTCCGTTAAACAGAACGCACCTAGATATTCACCTGTCGCTAATTTCGATATATATTTTTGTTTTTGCTCTTCTGTTCCAAAGTATAGAATAGGATTGGTACCAACGGATGTATGAACAGATAGAATCACCCCTACAGTAGCACTAATCTTAGAGAGTTCATGAATAGCAATAATGTAGGATGTAAAATCCATTTCAGAACCACCATATTTCTCTGGTACTGGAATCCCCATCAGTCCAAGTTCGCCCATTTTATCGAGAATCGGCCTAGGAAATTCCCCTTTTTCCATGCGTTCTACAAACGGACCAATCTCTTCTCGAGCAAAGTCCTGGACCATCTTTCTCATCATTTGTTGCTCTTCCGTAAATTGCAGCTTCATGTTGCCACCCCTTGTATCGTGTGTTGATTTTTCAGCTGTAGATGAGGTATTAGACGCCTCGGGTCTTGGTTCGCGGACAGACAATCCGCTATTTCCTAAAAATCAAGGGTTTTGAGGGTTGAAACGGACTCAGGAGACCTTATTTTGAGTTTTTTGGTGAAAAATAAGCTTATTATTAAACAATAACGGAACCTATGTCCGGTTGGACTCCGAAATTGGCCATTTTTCCCGAAATAGCGGAACCTGTGTCCGGTTGCGTCAGCCCACACTATAGTCGGTTCACCCCACTGCTAGAAAAATCATCTTTTATATAAATACCCCTTTTGTTAACCGTGAGTTACTGTTCGTACGTGTAAAAACCTCTTCCAGTCTTCTTCCCTAGCCATCCCGCTTTTACATACTTTCTAAGCAAGGGACATGGACGGTATTTATCGTCACCGAAGCCTTCGTGTAGGGTTTCCATGATGTATAGACATGTATCGAGTCCAATAAAGTCTGCTAGAGTTAGCGGTCCCATCGGATGGTTCATTCCTAGCTTCATAACTTCATCAATGGCTTCCTTCGTCGCTACCCCTTCATACAACGTGTAAATGGCTTCGTTAATCATTGGCATGAGAACTCGGTTAGACACAAAGCCTGGGAAGTCATTTACTTCTACCGGTACTTTTTGAAGTGTTTTCGTAATGTCTTCAATGGTTTGATATACTTCATCCTTTGTAGCAAGGCCACGGATGATTTCAACCAGTTTCATAACCGGCACTGGATTCATAAAATGCATACCAATTACTTTTTCAGGGCGTTTCGTTGCCGCAGCGATTTCTGTAATCGGTAGAGAAGAGGTATTACTAGCAAGGATTGCATGCTCCGGTGCAAATTCATCTAGTTTTTTGAAGATATCTGTTTTAATTGCCATGTTTTCTACGGCAGCTTCAACAACTAAATCTACTTGTTTCGCATCTTCAAGTGTCGTTGACGGGGTAAGCTTCGATAGGACCGCATTTTTTTCGTCCTCTGTCATTCTCCCTTTATCCACTTGGCGAGTGAGGTTTTTAGTAATAACCCCTAATCCGCGTTCTACAAATTCAGCTTTAAGATCATTTAAAATAACATCATATCCTGATTGGGCGAACACTTGAGCAATCCCTGACCCCATTTGTCCTGCACCAATTACCATGACTTTTTGTACACTCATTTGATTCAGCTCCTCGTTTAGTTTAGTGGAAGTTGAGTTTTGGTGGTTTAAGAGTAAAAATGGGACGTTCGGACTTCCGTATGGGACAGTTACGGTTCATTATGGGACACTTGAACTCCGGTATGGGACAGTTCCCTTTCTTTATGGGACACTCGAGCTCCGATATGGGACGATTCTCTCTTTTTATAGGACACTCCAACCTCGTTATGGGACGTTCGAGCTCCGTTTTGTGCCATTCGGGATCTTTTGTGTGCTGATCATACAACTTTACTCGCCGGTCCGTCCCTTTTACTTGCCAATCAACCTCATTTACTTGCCGGTCCGTCTCCTTTACTTTCCAATCCAGCACGTTTACTTGCCGGTTCATCCACTTTACCTTCCAATACACCACATTTACTTTCTGGTCACAATTCGTCCGTTACTTCGCCTTCGGAACCTCAATCATAATGGCATCCCCTTGACCGCCTCCACTACAAATAGCTGCGATACCAATTCCACCACCACGTCTCTTCAACTCATAAGCAAGGGTTAAAATGATTCTCGTCCCGCTCGCTCCGATTGGGTGGCCAAGGGCAACCGCACCACCATTCACATTGATTTTCTCTTCATCTAAACCGGCAATTTGTTTACTTGCGAGTGTTACAGCAGCAAATGCCTCGTTTATTTCAAACAAATCAATTTCATCGACACTCTTCCCTGTTTTTTCAAGAAGCTTGTTAATGACAAGGCCCGGTGTTTTAGGGAAGTCCTTTGCTTCAATGGCTAGCGCTGTATGACCTACGATATAAGCAAGTGGTGTACGACCTTCTTTTGAAGCACGTTCTTCACTCATTAACACAAGAGCTGCAGCACCATCGTTTACACCTGGTGCGTTCCCAGCTGTAATCGTTCCATCCGCACCAAAGACAGGATTTAATTTGGCTAGTTTGTCATATGACGTATCCGCTCTTGGCGATTCATCTTGTGCTACTGTTAAAACAGCACCACGTTTTTGAGGGATTTCAACGGGAACAATTTCTTCTTCAAGAACACTCTTAGAAGCAACGGCACGCTCATGGCTTCTTAGTGCCCAGCGATCTTGGTCTTCTCTTGATAAATTAAACTCCTCTGCTGTGCCGTTACCGTACGTACCCATATGACCACCTGTAAAACTACATGTAAGTCCATCATGAAGCATTAAATCTTTTACCGCTGCATCGCCCATTCTAAAACCGAAACGTGCTTTTGGCATGATGTACGGAGATTGGCTCATCGATTCCATTCCACCCGCCACAATTACCTCTTCTTCGCCTAAACGAATGAATTGGTCTCCTAGCGTGACACTTCTCATTCCGGAAGCACACACTTTGTTAATGAGCTCAGTTTTTACTTCCCAAGGTAGTCCCGCGTTTCGAGATGCTTGGCGTGACGGAAGCTGGCCTTGGCCCCCTTGTAGTACTGAACCCATGATGACTTCTCCGACTTCTTCTGGCTTTACACCACTGCGATTGAGTGCTTCTTTAATCGCAATTCCACCGAGCTGTGAGGCTGTCAAAGAACTTAGCCCACCACCAAATTTACCAATCGGCGTTCTTGCCCCATCCAAAATAACTGTTCTCATGTACGTTCACTCCCTATGCTTTTTATAAAAATTTCTCCCACCGAATAACTTGCGACTGAACGCTCGCTCAACCTCGTCCCAAAAGACATCCTCCATACCAGGAGGTGTTTTGTAAGCGTTTTCTATTTGTCTATTATTTTACCATTATATTCATTCAAAAAAAGGGGATTGTCGAAATATTTCCACGAATCCCCTTTCTTTGTTGTATTAGGACACGAGCTGATTCCCTTCACCACAAACAGCTTTCTCTAAGATTTCAGCAACATCTAGCGTACTGACTGTTTCTTCTACTTCTTTTGCTTTTGTTCCATCTGATAGCATGGTTAAGCAATATGGACAGCCTGAACTGATGACAGATGGCGCTACTGCTAATGCTTGTTCTGTACGAGCGACATTCACGCGATGGCCCGTTTCTTCTTCCATCCACATAAGTCCTCCACCAGCACCACAGCACATTCCTTTTTCACGATTTCTATCCATTTCAACTAGGTTCACACCTTGAATGGCCTTTAGAATTTCACGCGGTGGATCATACACTTCATTGTATCTTCCTAAGTAACAAGAATCATGGAAAGTGATCGTTTCATTTACGGCATACTGCGGTTTCAGTTTTCCTTCTTTTACGAGGGAAGCCAAGACTTCCGTATGATGATACACTTCTGCTTCTAATCCGAAGTCAGGGTATTCATTTTTAAAGATGTTATAAGCATGCGGGTCAATCGTTACGATTTTCTTCACTTCATTTTTCTCGAATTCTGCGATGTTGTTCGCTGCAAGCTCTTGGAATAAGAACTCATTTCCAAGTCGTCTTGGTGTGTCCCCAGAGTTCTTCTCTTTGTTACCCAAGATGGCGAACTTCACGCCTGCTTCATTTAATAGCTTTGCAAAAGAAAGAGCGATTTTTTGGCTTCGGTTATCAAATGATCCCATTGAACCTACCCAGAATAGATATTCAAACTCTTCTCCTGCCTTTTTCATTTCTTTTACTGTTGGGATTTGTACATCCTCACGCGCTTCACGCCAGTTTTCTCTTTCTTTACGGTTCAATCCCCAAGGGTTTCCTTGACGTTCGATGTTAGTCATGGCTCTTTGCGCATCTGGATTCATTTTTCCTTCTGTAAGGACTAGGTAACGACGAAGGTCAATGATTTTATCTACGTGCTCGTTCATAACTGGACATTGGTCTTCACAGTTACGGCAAGTTGTACAAGCCCAGATTTCTTCTTCTGTAATAACGTCACCAATTAAGCTTGGGCTGTACTCCACTGCAGCTGCCGATTCTGTTGATCCGCTTCCTGCTGCTGCTAAAGCTAATTGATTTCCTTGTGTTTTTGAAAATGCATAGGTCGGAACCCATGGCTGCTTAGAAGTAACCACGGCACCTGTATTTGTTAAATGGTCACGAAGTTTTGTAATTAGATCCATTGGAGAAAGCATTTTTCCTGTTCCAGTCGCTGGACACATATTCGTACAGCGTCCACATTCCACACATGCATATAGGTCTACGAGCTGATTCTGTGTGAAGTCCTGGATTTTACCGACTCCAAACGTCTCTTGTGTTTCATCTTCAAAATCAATTTTTGATAGTTTACCGCCTTTTTCTAAACGATTAAGGAATACGTTAGCAGGACCTGCAATTAAGTGAGCGTGCTTGGACTGCGGTACGTATACCAAGAATGCAAGTAAGAATAATAAGTGAATCCACCATGCGATATAAAATAACACGACAGATGCTGTCTCACCGACCCAACCGAAAGCCCCAGCAAATAGAGATGCGATTGGCTCTGTCCAAGTTCCTTCATGACCATGCCAGATCATACCCATTCCATTACCAAATAGAACGGAAAGCATTAACCCACCAATGAATATCAGTACAAGTCCTGATTTGAATCCACGCTTTAAACGGACAAGCTTTTCAACGTAACGGCGGTGAAATGCCCATACAACGGCTACTAGAATCATGAAAGTTACAATTTCTTGGAAGAAGGTAAAACCAGGATATAATGGTCCTAACGGAATGTGAGACCCCGGAGCAAGCCCCTTCCAAATGAAATCAATCGCGCCGAATTGAACTAAAATGAAACCATAGAAGAACATAACATGGATGATTCCACTCTTTTTATCCTTCAATAGCTTCTTCTGTCCAAAGACGTTTACCCAAATCTTCTCAAGTCTTTCCTTAAATCTTTTATCAAACTCTACTTTCTTTCCTAACTTAATAAACGCAATTCTCGTTTTAACAACGTACACAAACAAACTGACTGCGTAAGCGGTTACAAACAAAAATGCAATCAAGTTAATCCATAACAAAGGTGTCACGATGTCTCCCCCTTTTCGACAGGTGCTGTCATCATCCTAAATTTGTCCATTGTTCTTTCATTTACTTTCCAAAATGAAATAAATTTTCTGAATCCTTACCCTTATTATAATATGAATGAGCATTCAGTCAATACGTCTTTCTTATTCTTTTATCTTCTTTCTTGGTAGCCTTTTTGTTTACTACAAGTTGTTTCGGGAATAATACTAACTACGCCAAACATAAACAATTCGCATCCTGATTGGCCTTATAAAGGCTTTACATGAACCTAAGTCTTAAAAAAGTGAGGCTTTTAAACATGATCTTTTTCATTATGATAGGTTTTGTATTTTTTCTTCTTTTCCTATGGATCGCCATTGATTTTACACTAGGCCGAAAGCGTCATGTTAAAAAGCACGAAAATCTTCATTTTTCTGAGAGATACAGTGATTTTCAATTGTTCAATAGAGGTACTGATTTGTTTGAAGATCTTTTTAAGGAAATAAGAGCAGCCAAGGATCATATTCATGTCTTATTCTACATTGTTCAAAATGATGCCTTTAGTGAACACTTTTTTCAACTGCTTGAAGAAAAAGCAGAGGAAGGAATCGAAGTACGGCTTTTGCTGGACTGGGCTGGAGCATTTGGTTTAAAAAAGAAAACGATAAGACGGTTAAGACGCCACAACATTGAAGTCTCGTTTTGTCATGTCCCGCATTTTCCATTTTTCTTCTATACCATGCAGGAAAGAAATCATCGGAAAATTACCGTGATTGATGGAAAAATTGGTTTCTTCGGTGGCTATAATATCGGCAAAGAGTATATCGGAGGTGACCCTAAACTCTCACCTTGGCGAGATTACCATCTGAAGCTTCAAGGAGAAGGGGTCCATGATCTCCAACTCCAATTTTTAACGGATTGGAAAGAAGCGACGAAAAAAAGCGTGAAAGATGATGCCCGTTTCTACCCAGAGATTCCAAAGGGACAATCGCACCATCGCTTTTCAGCAACGGAAGGCGTTGACCTTGAGCCCATTTTCATTGATTTTATCAATCAAGCTCAGAAGTCATTATATATTGGGAGTCCTTACTTTATTCCTAGCCCAGATTTATTTCGTGCACTTCTTGCTGCAATCGACAGAGGTGTAAAACTAACCATTATTGTTCCGAAAAATAGTGACCACATGCTTGTGCAGGAGGCGTCCTATCGTTTTTTTCGAATTCTACTAAAAAAAGGGGCCGTTGTTTACCAGTTTGAGAATGGATTTTTTCACGCAAAAATCCTCATTCGAGATGATAAAGTATGTGACATCGGAACCGCCAATTTCGATAAAAGAAGTTTATTCTTGAATCATGAGCTAAACTGCTACATAACCGATCCATCCTTTGTGCAAGAAGCAAAGAATTATCTATTACAGGATATTAGTCAATCTAGTCGATTATCTCTGGATACACTAAATGAACGGAACTTTTTTCGTTCCATTAAAGAGATTCTTGCAAAATGGCTGTCGCACTTTCTATAAGGAGAGGAGATATCATGGAAATTCGATTTGGCTTTGTGGCGAATACACTCAGCCTATGGGAGGTAACCCCTTCTAGCACCCTTACCTTTACAAGATACAAGGCACTGCCCGCTTCAGACCGTGAGCAAAAGCTCCTCTCCATTACTGAAAAAAATATTGACCACACACTTCGCATTCTTTATTTTATTGTGGCAAATGGCATCGAAGTGTATCGTATGTCTAGTTCCATTGTGCCACTAGCTACCCATCCAGACGTACTGTGGGATTTTATGTCACCCTTTCAGGACAAGTGGAAAGAAGTCGGGACGTTTGTTGAGAAATACGGGCTTCGAACAAGCTTTCATCCAAACCAATTCACTCTGTTTACAAGTCCTCGAGAAGAAGTAACGAAAAATGCTGTTATAGATATGGAATACCACTATCGAATGTTGGAAGCAATGGGGATTGAGAAAAGTAGTGTGATTAACATTCACATCGGGGGTACATACGGAGATAAAGAAAATACATTAAAAAGGTTTCACCAGAATCTGAAGTCTCTTCCTTCCCATATTAAAGAAATCATGACTCTTGAGAACGATGATAAAACCTATACGGCAAGGGAAACTCTTCAAGTATGCCAGAAAGAAGGGATTCCTTTTGTGTTTGATTACCACCATCACATGGAAAACCCTGGCGATGAAACGATTGAGACAATCATTCCAGACATTTTTGAAACGTGGAAAAAAGCGAATCAACCACCAAAGATCCATATCTCCTCTCCGAAATCAGATAAACAATATAGAGCTCATGCTGATTATGTAGATGTAGAGTTTATGAAACCACTCTTATCGGTTTTAAAAGATATGGATCAGGATGTTGATATTATGATTGAGGCAAAGGCAAAGGACCTCGCTCTCTTTAGACTAGTCGAAGATATTAGTCGAATTAGAGGAGTGAAAAGAATTCGCGGTGGGGCCATTCGTTTGTGAGCTTGGAATGGCTCCCTTATTTAAACCAGGTTAAAAAATGTGGACCTATCCATAACATAAATTTAAACCCTAAGTAGATGCCAATAATTCCGGCTACTCCAGCAAATGCAGGTGGAGCTGGAATCGGTAACCGGAGCCCTCCGAATACCACTCCTACGATAAACCCGCTCAATAAGGCTAAAATGATCTCTTTCATACTGGTGGTGCCTCCTTGTTCAATTGGTACAGCTTCATACACTAATCTTTAGTAGGTTGGCTTTTTTATACACTTTCATTCATATTCTTTAGTGGGGGAGGTTAGATGTTTATTTTGAATTTCACGTGCAGGGAGGGGTGGAACTTTGGATAAGGTGGGGTTTCCGTACTCAAATCTGAATTTGCGGTGGATGCATGGCTGCCGCACTCAAATCTGAATTTTCGCACTCAAACGGTGAGTTTTCGCACTAAAGAGTGTGATTTTCGCACTCAAACCAAGAATTGCACTCAAATTCAACTTTCCGCACTTAAAACCGATTTTTCGCACTCAAAACTAAAGATTCGCACTCAAAATTCACTTTTCGCACTAACGACCACTCACCCATACCCAATTTCCAATCAACCCACCTTCTAAAACCCCTAAAACCAGATAATCTACATCATATACACCATTTCCAACAACCAAAAACATTGAAATTAACCAACTCAAGGAAAAAAACCGCCAAAAACATACAATTTTATAAAAAATCACAGCCACAAACCCACATAACAAAAAACCAGAAACAGCATTCAACCTACTGTTTCTGGCTTTAAAATTTACATCTTTTCTGGAGCCGATACACCAATCAATTTAAGTGCATTTCTCAATGTTACGCGAACTGCTTGGATTAGCGCTAATCTCGCCTTACTCACTTCTACATTTTCAGAATCCAGTACTTTGTCACTGTTGTAAAAACTGTGGAAAGCTGAAGAAAGCTCTTGAATATAATTGGCAATACGGTGAGGGATTCTTCTTGTCGCTGCTTCTCCCACCACTTGAGGGAAGTCACCTAGCTTTTTCAGCAGTTCAATTTCCTTTTCACTGCCGATCAATGAAAAATCCGCACCTTCAGCTGTCATACCCATTTCTTCAGCTTGACGTAAGATACTTGAGATACGAGCATGTGCATATTGAGCATAGTACACTGGATTTTCATTCGATTCAGATACAGCTAGATCCAAATCGAAGTCCATGTGCGTGTCTCCACTTCTCATCGCAAAGAAGTAACGGACTGCATCTAAGCCTACTTCCTCCACGAGCTCACGCATTGTAACAGCTTTTCCTGTACGCTTACTCATTTTCATTTTTTCACCATTTTTATATAAATGGACGAGTTGAATGACTTCAACCTCTAAATCATCTGGATTGTGACCAAGTGCTTCCATTGCCGCTTTCATTCTTGGAATGTATCCATGATGGTCCGCTCCCCAAATGTTAATTAACGTGTCAAAACCACGAGCAAATTTGTCTTGATGATAGGCAATGTCCGGTGTCAAATACGTGTATGTGCCATCATTTTTAACAAGAACACGGTCTTTATCGTCACCAAATTGTGTCGAACGGAACCAAACGGCTCCACCTTCTTCAAAAATGTGACCGGTCTTCTTAAGCTCTGCCAGCGTCTCATCAATTTTCCCATTTTCATAAAGGGACGTTTCAGAATACCAAACATCAAATTTTACACGGAAGTTTTCCAAATCCACCTTTAGTTTTTCCAACTCATACTTTAATCCGTATTCTCTAAAGTGTTTATAACGCTCTTTTTCATCCATTTCAGCGTATTGATTGCCGAACTCTTCCGCTAGTTTCTTCCCAATTTGTACGATGTCTTCCCCGTGATATCCATCCTCAGGCATTTCGCGGTCATGTCCTAGAGCTTGGAAATAGCGTGTCTCTACTGATAAAGCTAAGTTATGAATTTGGTTCCCCGCATCGTTTATGTAATATTCACGAGAAACATCATAGCCTGCTTTTGAGAGGACATTACATAGTGAATCTCCTACCGCTGCTCCTCTAGCATGTCCAAGGTGTAAATCTCCCGTTGGGTTAGCAGAAACAAACTCGACTTGTACCTTTCTTCCTTGCCCTACATTCGTTTCACCATATTGCTCGCCAGCTTTAAGAATCGTTGGAACGAGCTCCGTTAAATAGCCATTATTTAAATGAAAGTTTATAAAACCTGGACCTGCGATTTCAATCTTTTCAACTGAAGTTTTACCCAAGTCGAAGTTCTCTTGAATCCCTTCTGCAATCAGTTTTGGGGCCTTTTTCGCAACTCTCGCTAATTGCATAGCCATATTTGTAGCGTAATCCCCGTGAGATTTTTCCTTAGGGGTCTCTAGAATGACTTCTGGAATGTCCTCTTCGTTCGCTAGCCCCGCCTTCACAACGGCATTTTTAATTTCTAGCTTAATTTGTTCTTGTACTTGATCGACAATACTCATGCCTTTTCCTCCTGAAACGAAAATGTCATTTTATATGTACCGATGAATGACTCCTGCATCGAAAGAGCATACTCCAGTTTCAAAGTATGCTGATTATTATCCTTTGTCTGATGGTTAATTTCAGATGTGTGGGCTGCGATTGGTATCGTTCCATACACATGTTCATAGTGTCCTCGCGTTGTTTCATCTAGGCGATGCTCTAAACGCATAGAAACGGCCCCACTTCTTAATAAAAGCGCATACCCATCTTTCCATTTTAAAATCGTTTTTACGGTCCCTTCTTCATGGGCCTCTTCGTATTTTAAAAACTCACTACCTGCTTTTTTAAAATATTGACCCCATACCGTCAATTCATACCGTTCAACTTCTTGGTCTCGTTTAATTTCATTTTGAAGTGTTATTTTGACTTCTTGATCGTTGGCAGTCAAAGAAAAACCTCCTGCGTCCACCTATTATAACTATATAAGTATAAAGATTTTTATTGTGAATCGCAAACTAGACCAACGGAATGCGTTTTCGAAGCAAAAAATTCTTTATTTTCAATCGTTGACCGACTATTATCTAACCTTAGGAACCATTTATCAGAACTCAGACTCCATTTATCCGAACTCTCACACCTTTTATCCGAACTCAGACACCCTTTATCCGAACTCACGCACCCTTTATCCGAACTCAGACACCCTTTATCCGAACTCTCACACCCTTTATCCGAACTCAAACACAAACAAAAAGAAGCACCCGATTCACAAAGCTATCTACCGGGTGCTTCATTCTCTCTCTTTATTTTACCCAGCCCAACAAAATTTCCCTCAAAAACTTACTGGCTGCTATTTGTGTTTGTTCGGATGGGTCATACGCTGGTGCTACTTCCACAATGTCTGCTCCCACAACGTTGATGTCGGAGTTTGCGATCATTGTAATGGCTTCAAGTAGCTCTTTGGAGGAGATTCCTCCTGCTTCAGCTGTTCCTGTTCCAGGTGCATGAGCTGGGTCTAACACATCGATATCAATCGTTACGTATACATTTCTGCCCGCTAGCTTAGGTAAAACTTCCTTTAAAGGAGCTGCTACATCGAACTTCGCCATATACATACCAGACTCTTTTGCATATTGGAACTCTTCTCTCATACCAGAACGGATTCCAAATGAATACACATTTTCAGGTCCGATAAGGCCGCAAACTTTACGGATTGGAGTAGAATGAGATAAAGGCTCCCCTTCATACTCTTCTCTTAAGTCAGCATGTGCATCAATATGAATAACGGCAAAGTCAGGGTATTTTTTATGGATGGCTTTAAAAACCGGCCATGTGCATAGATGCTCTCCACCTAAACCAACTGGAAACTTGCCTGCATCTAAAAGCTGGCCCACATACTCTTCAATGAGATCTAAACTTCTTTGTGGGTTTCCGAATGGTAACGGAATGTCACCCGCATCAAAGTACTTCACTTCTTCTAAATGCTTGTCTAAGTATGGGCTATATTCTTCTAACCCTAAAGATACTTCACGAATTCGAGCTGGACCAAAACGGGACCCGGGACGAAAGCTAACGGTCCAATCCATTGGCATACCGTAGATAACAGCCTTGCTTTCCTCGTAACTCGGATGGCTTTTTATAAACACATTTCCTGAATATGCTTCATCAAAACGCATTGTCTTCACTCCCCAGAAACCTACTCGATTAAATCTTTCACAAACTTTGGTAAAACAAAGCAAGCTTTATGTAGCTCTTTTGTATAATACTTTGTATCAATATCATGGAATCGGCTATCTTCAACAGCTAGTGGATCATACTTTTTAGATCCAATCGTAAATGTCCAAAGTCCACTTGGATAGGTTGGAATATTTGCTGTATATAGTTTAGTGATTGGGAAGATTTCTTTAACATCCTTCTGCACTTGACGAATTAAGTCTGGTGTAAACCATGGGTTGTCCGTTTGTGCAACGAAAATTCCGTCTTCCTTTAATGCCTTTGAAATTCCCGCGTAAAAACCTTTGGAGAACAAGTTCACTGCTGGACCAACTGGTTCAGTCGAGTCAACCATGATGACATCATATTCGTTTTCGCTTTTAGCAATATGCATGAAGCCGTCATCCACTTGAACGTCAACTCTAGGATCATCTAATTTACCAGCAATCTCAGGTAGATATTTTTTTGAGTACTCAATTACTTTCCCGTCAATATCCACTAGTGTCGCTTTCTTGACACTTGGGTGCTTCAACACTTCACGGATGACTCCACCGTCTCCTCCACCCACAACTAGTACATTTTCAGGGTTCGGGTGCGTAAATAATGGAACATGCGCTACCATTTCATGATAAACCCATTCGTCTTTTTGGTTTGTCATGACCATTCCATCTAAAAGAAGCATGTTGCCCCATTCTTCTGTTTCTACCATATCTAATTGTTGAAATTCAGTTTGCTCTGAATGTAGAGTCTTTTTTACTTTCATTGTAATTCCGAAGTTTTCTGTTTGTTTTTCAGTAAACCAAAATCCTCCCATGATACTCATCCTTTCTTTAATTACACTATTTTCGCATACTTTGTTGGTTCTTTATACATAGCTTAAACTTACAAACTATAGCCGTTGATTTCCGTTGCAGGTGCTTGCTTTCCGTGGGCGGTCCGGGAGCCTCCTCGTCGCTGTCGCTCCTGCGGGGTCTCCCTTGTCCCTTCCTCCCACAGGAGTCAAGCACCTTCCACTCCAATCAACTACTGCTTTAACTATAAGTGATAAACAACAATCTTTACGAAGGCAGCTTCTATTATGTTATTTATGTCCAATCATAAGACTTCTCTTTCAAATGATTCCCTATGTACTTCATTACAAACACAGGAATTCAAATTGAATTGAATCTATGGTCTATTGTTGCATTTCATGTTGATGGTGTATTTTTTGTCTAGCTGCGATGGCTAGGACCTCGAGTCACAAGTCTATCCTCTCGTGGCAAAGAACGCCACGACGAGGCTAGCCTTGTGCTTGTCGGTCCTGAGCAAGCCATCTCCGCTTTTCGATTTAACACACTGAGAAAAAGTATAGTCTAAACTAGCAAAAATTCAATATAAAAATTTGCAAAATGTTTAAATTGAGTCCTTTTTTTCCAAAATGAGAATAAAGGATGATGGATTAGCGGAAAATATTGTCACTAGAGAGAGGTGAACGTACGATGGAAGTGTTGACGGGTAATCATTTTGAACGAACGAAGCGGTATGCGAGAGCTTTGTTTTTTTTAGCTTTACTTGCTACGGTAATAGGTTTTATGACGGTCAGTGCTATTTTTATATATGCCAAAGTACTTGGTCCACCTCCCCTCGTGGTGTCGAAGTCCTCTTTATTTGTGGCAGATGATGGGCACATTTTTGGAGCCACCAATCCTCAAGGTGAGATTCGGTATTGGATTCCGTTAGATGATATTTCAGACCATGTCCAACACGCTACGATTTCGATTGAAGACCGGAATTTTTATGACCATAACGGTTTTGATTTAAAGAGAATTGCCGGGGCTGCCTTGGCCGATATCAAAGCGATGTCTATGGTACAGGGAGCTAGCACCATTACCCAACAGTATGCTCGAAACCTATATTTAGGCCACGATAAGACATGGAAACGAAAGTTAGCGGAAGCCTTTTACGCTGTACGTCTTGAGATGAGCTACTCTAAGGAAGAAATTTTAGAAGGGTACCTTAATACGATTTACTATGGTCATGGTGCATATGGGATCCAAGCTGCCAGCCAATATTATTTTGGTAAAAATGCAGAGCGACTGACTCTTGCAGAAGCTGCCATGTTATCCGGAATACCAAAGGGGCCAAGTCATTATTCACCCACAGATAATTTTGAAAAAGCCAAGAAAAGACAGGAGCTCATTCTCCGTTCTATGGTTGAGAACGGATATATTACGAAAGAGCAGGCTGATCTTGCTGCTAAAGAAGAACTAACTCTAGTCGGCCAGCACCCACATAAGCAAAATGGGTTTGCTCCTTACTTTCAGGATATTGTTCGGTCTGAGCTCGTTAATAAGCTGAAGATTAGTGAGGAAACCATTGCACTTGGCGGATTAACGGTCTATACCACCATTGATTCCAACTTGCAGCAAATAGCTGAAGAGGTCATAAATTATAATATGTCGGATCAGTCCGCTATGCAGGTGGGGTTTGTTGCGATGGATCCGGCTACAGGTTATGTAAAAGCATTAGTGGGTGGACGTGACTATGTGAAAAGCAGTTACAATCGAGCCTATCAAGCGTTACGACAACCAGGTTCAACAATAAAGCCACTCTTGTACTATGCAGCTATTGAAAGAGGGTTTACCCCTTCTACAACGATGAAGAGTGAGGTCACTACTTTCAAGTACGATGAAGGCCGTGCCGAATATACACCACACAACTTTAATAATCATTATGCAAATGAGGAGATTACCCTAGCTCAAGCATTAGCACTTTCAGATAATGTCTTTGCTGTAAAAACCCATCTCTTCTTAGGTGAAGAAGTTCTAGTAGATACAGCGAAAAAGTTTGGGATTTCATCAAAGATGGATCTTGTTCCTTCCCTTGCTCTCGGGACATCTGGAGTGCGTGTCGTTGAAATGGTGAATGCCTACAGCATGTTTGCAAATGGTGGAAAAAAGATTGAACCTACTTTTATTAAAAAAGTAGTAAATCACAAAGGTGAGGTATTATACGAAAAAGAGCAAGAAGACACGCAAGTACTGGACCATGACTTAGCCTTTGTCATGTCCCATCTCTTAAGAGGTATGTTCGATCCTAAATTGAATGATTACGCTCGTGTAACGGGAAGTTCGATTATCAATGAAATGACGCGACCGTATGCGGGTAAATCAGGTTCAACGGATACGGATAGCTGGATGATTGGCTTTTCTCCTGGCCTCACAGCTGGGGTGTGGACAGGGTATGATGATAATCAAGAAATTACGTTGACCGCAGAAAAGCTGTATGCCAAAAATATATGGATTGATTTTATGGAAAAGGCATTAGAAAAAGAGCCGGTTAAAACCTTTGTACCGACCAAAGGTGTAGTCGGAGTATATGTGGACCCTGATAACGGAAAACTGGCTACAGAGAGCTGTCCTGTATCGAGGCTGACCTATTTTAAAGCCGGTACAGAGCCTACTACTTACTGTATTGAACATATCGAACACAGAATAGAGGAAAATCCAGAACCGAAGACGGAACCAAAAGAGCAACCTGATGGCAAGGATAGGCCTTGGTATAAGAAATTGTTTGATTGGATTTAGGGAGGCTAGCACTTTTATAGGTGCTGGCTTTTTTGTTTTATGTCATGTCACACCGGACCCCGGGGCCGCACTCAAATTGGATTTTTCGCACTCAATTTCACCTTTCCGCACTCAAAATCAATTTTCCGCACTAACGACTCGGGTTTCTAGCCAAGTTAAAGCAATCACACACCCCGCCCCTCCTAATTACCAATAAACAAAGCATGTAATAGCATGAATAATCATCTTTTAACCACTTACAACAACCAAAAACCTTCTTATTTTAAAAAAGCCGGTTAATAAATACAAAAATGAAAAATCGAGTAGGAGGGGGTGACTAACCCCCGACCTCTCACACCACCGTACGTACCGTTCGGTATACGGCGGTTCAACTATGATTGACGTAAAAATTCATATCGTT